>JBJOEU010000202.1:0-4153 GCA_046049115.1 Pseudomonadota bacterium | reverse complement strand
GTTCTGGGGTCTGATCGCCTCCATGTGGATTGGTAACGTGATGTTGATTCTCTTGAACTTGCCACTCATTGGTATTTGGGTAAAGCTCTTGAAGATTCCATACCGCTTCTTATATCCAGCAATCCTCGTGTTCTGCTGTATCGGCGTGTATACCGTGAACAACACCGTATTTGATGTGTATGTGACCGCAGCTACCTCTTCTTTAAATTGGGTTGCGAACCACCTCCATTGCTTTTAGGCTTCGTGCTCGGGCCAATGATGGAAGAGAACTTCCGTCGCGCCCTCTTGTTATCGCGCGGTGACTTCACAACCTTCGTAACTCGACCACTCTCTTTAGGCTTGCTCATCGCAGCAGCCCTATTAGTGGTGATCGTGGCTCTACCTGCGGTTAAGAAAACCCGTGAAGAGGCTTTCGTAGAAGAGTAATTCTCGAGCGCTTCCCAGAAACGAGCCCGCAGCAGTTTGCGGGCTTTTTTCTTTATAGGCAGGGGTTTTCTCTACAATGGGCGCATGTCCCAAGATAGCAAACCATCTAAATCGTCTGCCGGCACTCTTGCTGAGCCCTCTAACTTTTTGCGCCAGATCATCGATCATGACCTGGCGAGTGGCGCCTACCAAAACCGCAGTAATCGAGATGGGCAAACTATCCCCTCCATCATTACGCGCTTTCCACCAGAGCCCAATGGCTATCTTCATATTGGTCATGCCAAAAGTATTTGCTTGAACTTTGGCTTAGCTGCTGATTACAACAATCAAGCAGGTGGTGCGCGTTGCAATATGCGCCTAGATGACACTAATCCAGTCAAAGAAGATGTTGAGTATGCCGATAGTATTTTGGATGCGGTGAAATGGCTTGGCTTTGATTGGGGCACGCACTTGTATCACGCGAGCGATTACTTTGATCAACTCTATGAGTTTGCCGAAATTCTGATTCAGAACGGCAAAGCCTATGTTGATAGTCAAAGCGCAGATGACATCCACACCAATCGCGGTAACTTTGGCCAAGTTGGAAAAAATAGTCCGTATCGCGATCGCACTCCCGATGAGAATCTCGCCTTGTTCCGCGAGATGCGTGACAGCAAATATAAAGATGGCGAGCATGTACTGCGCTTAAAGATTGATATGGCGCATCCGAATATCGTGATGCGCGATCCTGTGGTCTATCGCATTCGCCATGTAGATCACCACCGCACTGGTAATAAGTGGTGCATCTATCCTTTATATGATTTCACACACTGCATTTCTGATGCCCTAGAAAATGTTTCGCACTCTATTTGTACTCTGGAGTTTGAAAATAATCGTCCACTCTACGATTGGATTGTTGCCTCATTAGCGGAGCTAGGAATCTTCAAAAATCCTGTTCCACATCAATATGAATTCGCCCGCCTCAATTTGACTTACACCATCACTAGCAAACGTAAGCTCTTGCAATTGGTGGAAGAAAAACATGTGGATGGCTGGGATGATCCACGGATGCCGACGATTGTAGGTATTCGTCGTAGGGGTTACACACCAGAGAGTATTCGCCTGTTCTGTGAGCGCATTGGCGTTTCTAAAGCAGATAGCTGGATTGACATGAGCACCCTAGATCAAGCCTTGCGCGATGATCTTGAAACCAAGGCCCCACGGGCCACAGCAGTACTCAAGCCACTCAAACTTGTCATTGAAAACTGGGATACATCCGCGAGCGAGCCTTGCTCAGCACCGCGCCATCCACAACATCCTGAGTGGGGTAATCGCGAATTTCATTTCACAAAAGAATTGTGGATTGAAGAGGATGACTTTATGCAAGAACCGGTCAAGGGATTCTTCAGACTCTATCCGCCAATCGGTGATCAAGCTGGCGGACGTGTGCGTTTGCGCCATGGCTTTGTGATTGAGTGCACTGGCTTTGAAGTAGATGCCAATGGCAAGGTGATTCAAGTCAATGCAACGCACTTTTCAGATAGTAAGAGCGGTACCTCCGGCTCAAACAATTACAAGGTCAAAGGCAACATTCACTGGGTTAGCGCTGCAGAAGCTGTACCTGCACAAGTGCGACTCTACGATCACCTATTTAATGACCCGCATCCCGATAGTGGCGATAAAAATTTCCTTGAAGCAATCAACCCCCACTCGAAAGAAACGATTACTGCATACTTAGAGCCTTGTATGAAAGACGCTAAGGCAGAAGATCGCTTTCAGTTTGAGCGCCATGGCTACTTTGTTGCGGATCAGGGCGACTCAAAACCAGGTCAACCAGTATTTAATCGCACGGTCGGACTTAAGGATTCTTGGAAATAGTTTTCAGAAAGTCTGCGACGCTGGGATAGCGTAGCGGGGTTTTTAACTCCGATAGTCGTGTATTCGTCACGCGCCGTGACTCTCGCATAAATGACCACAGCATGGGGGATACGATTCTCTCCAATTGCTCCGCTGGTAATCTGGGTGGCCGCTCTAAGCCAAACGCATCAGCTACTTCATCAAAGTAATCACCCATCTTGGTTTCACCACCATCACAAGCATTAATGACGCGTTGAGGCTTGCCGTGATAAACGGCAGCACAAACTAATCTTGCTAGGTCATCACTCTGTATATGGTTTGAGTAGGCATCATCAACTGCTATTAAGGCAGGTGTCCCCGCCTGAATTCGCTCAACTGGCAATCTGTCAGCCGCATAGATACCCGGCACTCGCAGAATGGTGAGGGCTACGCCGTGAGCGGGGGCCCAAAGCCCTAGACAATTTTCTGCATCCACCCGTCGCTTAGCTCGTTCGCTCTGGGGGTTCACCGGTGTCACTTCACTTACCCTTCCACCCCCATGATCCCCATAAACACCGGTAGTACTTACATAAATCAGGCGCCCAACAGTATCGGAGCCTTGGGCTAAAATTCGGATGAGGTTGCGAGTTCGGCAATCACGATGACCTGTATTTTGGGGTGGTGCCAAGTGGATCACGGTTTGCGCTAATCCACTTAAACGCCACAAGCTATCGGGCTTATCCAGATCCCCCAAAATCGGAATCGCGCCAACCGCTCTCAACTCCTGAAAACGGGCTTTCTGGGAGGTCAAAGCGTATACGCGATGACTTCGAGCGAGCTGCTTGGACCAATGTCACCACAGCCAACGATCAGGATTCGAGATTTACCAAAAGATTGCATAGATCACATCGTAACGATTTATTGAAAGGAATGAGAGTGTCTTACCAAGTCACGCTCAAGGCGAGCGGCAAACAATTTACTGTTCAGAAGGATGAAACCCTTCTTGAAGCAGCCTTACAACAGGGCATCACCCTTCCCTATGGCTGTAAAAACGGCGCCTGCGGCTCTTGCAAAGGCAAGGTTCTGGAAGGTCAGGTGGAGCATGGTCAACATAGTGCTGCAGCCTTAAGCCTGACTGATGAAGCTGCTGGAGGCACCTTGTTTTGCTGCGCCCACCCCAAATCAGATCTCATTATCGAGGCTCGCGAAGTTCAAGGTGCTGGCGATATTGCGATCCGCAAAGTACCTTGTCGTGTGAATGCCATTACAAAGCCGAGTGCAGATGTAGCGATTCTGAAGTTGCAATTACCGGCTGCTGAGCGCTTTCAATTTCTGGCCGGGCAGTATTTGGAGTTCCTACTGAAGGATGGGCAACGTCGCGCCTATTCGATTGCCAATCCACCAGACCAAGAAGGCCCGCTTGAGCTGCATATTCGCCACTTGCCAGGCGGCCTCTTTACTGACTTTGTGTTTGGCGCAAAAGATCCTGCGTTAAAAGAAAAAGATATCCTGCGCTTTGAAGGGCCATTAGGCAGCTTCTTCTTAAGGGAAGATTCCAAGAAACCCATCATCTTTGTAGCCGCAGGCACCGGCTTTGCACCGATTAAATCCATCGTCGAGCAAATGCAGCTTAAAAAAATCCAGCGTCCGATTGATTTGTATTGGGGCGGAAGGCGCCCGAGCGACCTTTACCTTGATGCGCTCTGCCAGTCATGGGTAAAAGATATTCCGAGCTTTAAATACATCCCAGTTATTTCGGACGCCCTTCCCGAAGATCAATGGGCTGGGCGAACGGGCTTTGTGCATCAAGCCGTGATTGCCGACCACCCCGACCTAGGGTCATACCAGGTCTACGCCTGCGGCGCACCCGTAATGGTCAATGCAGCCCGTCAGGACCTTTCATCTCACTGTC
>JBJOEU010000201.1:0-3008 GCA_046049115.1 Pseudomonadota bacterium | reverse complement strand
ATTGACCTAAGCGTCGATTAGGGACTTGCAACATAGCGCTCCTCCTCTTTTCAGACAAGGCGTTCCGGCTTTAGTCAAACTGATTGTCTGTCTTTCGATTAGCATCGCCTTGATGTTGATCGATTTTCGCTTTAAAGCACTCGATCCGATTCGCAATAACGTCAATTGGCTATTGCGCCCACTAGAGTATGTGATGATGATGCCGCGCAATGCATATGACGCAACATCAGAATATTTCACGAGCCGCGGAACGCTCGACAAAGAGAATCAAGAAATGAAGGCGCGCCAAGCAGAGCTCTCTTTGCTTGCCAACCAATCAGAATATCTTCTGGTAGAAAATCAAAATCTACGTCAATTAATGGACTTGCAAAAACAAGTTCCATTTAAAACATTACCAGTTGAAATTTTATTCAACCCACCGAACCCGATCTCTCAGCGTATTGTGATTAATCGTGGAAGTGAAGATGGTCTGAAGTTGGGCAACCCTATTGCAAATGACTCCGGCATCCTAGGTCAAGTAGTGCGCATTTATGATCGCTCTGCAGAAGTGTCATTGCTAGAAGATCGTGACTTCGCAGTTCCCGTACAAATTGCACGCAATGGTTTAAGAGCAGCTGTATTTGGTGCTGGGCGCGGCAACCCGCTTGAGCTACGCTACCTTCCCGTAGCCAGTGATTTAGAGGTGGGTGATGTGCTCATCACCTCCGGCATTGACGGCACTTACCCTCCTGGCTTTGCTGTGGCCGTGATTAGTCGCATTGAACGCAATGCAGATAAAAACTCTTCTAATGTATTTTGCGTACCCGCCGCACCGGTCAACCGCTACCGCCAGGCTCTTGCCCTGCTTTACGATCCACAGTGGGACGCAAAGGCATCCACTGCCATTACCAAACCTGGTGCGCCACTGACAAATACCCCGGGTCGCCGTCAAACTCGGACGCGAGGCATGCAATGATCGATTTTCAAAGCGGCTACATTCTGCGCCAGGTAAATCCGGTCTTTATTTATTTCAGTCTTTTGTGCGCTCTATTGCTCAACCTTTTGCCAATTGGTAATTACGGATGGGTGCCAGACTGGCTCATTATTTGTATTGTGTTTTGGAACATTCACCAACATCGCTACGTTGGCGTGATCATCGCCTTCATTCTTGGCCTCTTAATGGATGTCCATAACTCTGACTTGCTAGGCCTTCATGCATTTAGTTACTCATTGGTAGCCTACCTTGCCATCTCTTGGCATCGCCGCATCATTGCTTTAACAGTTTTAACGCAAGCCCTGCATCTACTACCCATCTTCTTATTAGTTTCTTTGTTTCCAGTGCTGGCTCATTGGCTATTGAGTGGCGAAATTTATTGGTGGGCTTTAACCGGGGCCATTCAGGCTCTGATTGAGGCATTACTGTGGCCCTTAGCAACACGCCTTTTGTTGTCACCTCAACGTCGTCCTATTGACGTTGATCACAATCGTCCAATTTAAAGAGCGGTATGGTTTCATTTAAAAAACCAGATCTCGATTCGTTTCAAGAGCGCATTCATATTGCGACCTTGTTTGTCACCTTCTGCTTCTTATTGCTGATTACGCGATTGGTGTGGCTGCAGCTAGTAAGTCATGGCAAATATGCCTTGTTGGCAGAAAACAACCGGATTGCCCTAGTGCCAGCACCCGCGAATCGCGGTCTTCTGATAGACCGAAACGGCATCGTCATTGGCAGAAACTATTCGGCATTGACCTTAGACGTCAATGCAGCAGAAGTTAAAGGGAGCGTAGATGAGCTCATCGATGAGCTTTCCCAAATCGTATTGATTTCCCCAAGAGATCGCCGAAACTTCAAGCGCTCCCTAGAGGATTCTAGAAAAATGGGCACTTTTCCCCTGAGATCCATGCTCACGGAGGCTGAAACTGCCCGATTCATGGCTAATCGCTACCGATTTCCTGGGGTAGAGATCCGCGCTCGGAGCTTTCGAGAGTACCCCTACAACGAGTTAGCCTCTCATTTGATTGGCTATATCGGACGCGTTTCTCAAAGAGATAAAGAGAAAATGCAGGCAGAAATTGAGAACTCAAGAGCCGATGATCCCGACGCACTGCAAACCTCTTTTTTGCCGGGCATTCAGTACGTCGGCAAGATTGGCTTAGAGCAAAGCTATGAAAATGTTTTACGTGGAGTGCCTGGATATGATCAAGTAGAAATTACGGCCGGTGGTAAGCCAGTCAGAACGCTTTCTAGCTCACCATCAGTGCCAGGAAAAAATGTGGTGCTATCGGTTGATATCAAACTACAGTACTTGGTAGAACAACTCTACGGAAATTTCCGCGGCGCATTTGTGGCAATTGAGCCTGCAACTGGCGATATCCTAGCTTTTGTATCTAAGCCAAACTTTAATCCCAATGACTTTGTTGAGGGCATTGATTCAGTAACTTGGAAAGAGTTAAATGACTCGCCACAAAAGCCGCTCTATAACCGCCCGCTTAAAGGAATTTATCCGCCAGGGTCAACCTATAAACCATTTATGGCGCTCGCGGCTTTAGAAACAAAAAAGCGCACACCGTCACAATCAATTTCCGATCCAGGTTATTTTGAATTTGGTAACCACACCTTTCGCGACGATAAAAAAGGTGGGCACGGTATTGTTGATATGCAGAAATCGATTGTGGAGTCTTGCGACACCTACTATTACTTGCTCGCGCGTGACATGGGCGTGAATATGATGCATGACTTCATGAAGCCATTTGGTTTTGGGCAAATCACTGGTATTGATTTGCAAGGTGAGTCCAAGGGAGTGTTGCCATCTACTGAGTGGAAGAAAAACACCTTCAAAAAACCAGAACAGCAAAAATGGTACGAAGGGGAAACGATTTCCCTGGGAATTGGTCAAGGCTACAACGCGTTCACTATTTTGCAGCTCGCACATGGCATGGCCAATTTAGCCAATAACGGCATTGTGATGAAGCCGCATTTAGTAAAAGCAATTGAAGATCCCTTCACAAGAAATCGCACGCTCACCACA
>JBJOEU010000200.1:0-3013 GCA_046049115.1 Pseudomonadota bacterium | reverse complement strand
GAATCATTCCAGCCAACATCGCTCCCAGCATTCCAGACCACAGTCCAATAGCGCAGCCCGCCAAGACATCAGTGAACCAGTGGGCGCCAAGTGCATTACGAGAGATGCCAGACAAACCCGCGATGATGAAGATCCACCACAAAGAGGCTCTTTTATCTCGATCGCTAGCAAAGTAGATTCCAGAAATGACAGCAAAGGCAGTCAGCGCATGGCCAGAGGGCATTGCTTTATGCAATAGAGGCTCGCCGATACGATAAAAGTCTTCTAAAGACAATACTCCAGCAGGACGAGGAAGGGCTAAAAAAGGCTTGATGATTTGACTGATGGCACCACCAATCAATGACGCAAATAGCCCGGCGCTCAGTAGTCTGGGTGCTAGTAGTAAGAGGGGAAAGCACAGCGCATAGATGCCCCAGCCATTGCCAATAAACGTAAGCCAGGTCCAGAAAGTATCTGGAAGTAACTGGGTGTAACGATTAATAAATAAAAATGTCGGGGTTTGTAGTTCACCAAAGTAAATGGCGATTGCCAGACTCAGCGGTAGAAGCGGAACACACCAAACCCAAATTGATGCAATGGCTAAAGCCGATTTGCGCTGCTCAGTCATGCGACTTAATGCACCCGCTCTTGATCGGCTTCATTTAATTGATGCGCCATCTTCTCTAGTACCTGAGCAACCGTAATGGCTTGCATGCAGACATTGTCATGGCACGGTGTTTTACGATGATTGGCTGCGCTAACGCAGGGTGAACATGCCAGATTGGCGGTAATGGCAATCGACTTGCCAATAGAGCCATACAGTGCTGGCGTCTCTGGTCCGAAGAGAACGACTGTCCTCAACGGGGTAACAGCAGAGAAGTGTCCAGGCCCAGAATCATTGGTAACCATCACATCAGACAGCGTGTAGAGCGGCGGTAATTCTGCAAAACTCACTTGGCCTGCAAAGTTCAGCGCATTTTTAACATTGGCAACTACTCGAACTTTTTCAACATAGTCAAATTCAGCTGGAGAGCCAGTGATCAGAATGAGATCATTTGGATAGCGTTGATTTAATCCCTGAATCAGCTCAGAAAAGCGCTGCTGAGCCCAACGCCTTTGTGGCAAGAGATCGCTAGCATTGGGGTTAACCAAAATGAGGCGTTGCTCGCCTTGCTTAAACGTAATGTCAAAAGTCTTACTAAGATTTTCAATACGCTCGCGAACTTTGCTCAATACGGTTGGATCAATGATTGCTTGCTCTAGGCGAACTTCTGAATCTGCAATATGGATTTTGCTAAATGGCACTTCAATCTCTTTAGCAAATGCCGCATGAATCAGAGAGAGAAAATTCTTGGTAATGTGAATATGCGGGTTGTAATGAACTTTGCGAGTCAACATAAAGCCGCGCCATAAACCTTCACCATGAAAGATGTGATAACCCACGCGGCGACGCGCACCACACAAGCCGGTAAGTAATGCGGTGAAGCGAGAGAACAACTCCAAATCAATCACAGTATCAATACGGTGCTTGCGAGCGACTAGCAAAAATTTCAGCGTATCTTTGATTAAGCCACCCAAGCTAGAAGAATCAATCGTAAAGATGTTTTCGGGTTTCACTGTATTTAATAAAGTCAGACTGGCGCGATTGCTTTTAAAGATCAAGAAAAATAATTCAGCGCCACGAGCTTGTGCATTACGCATGGCAGGATCAACCAAGATTGCGCTACCCATCTCGGATAGCTCAATAAAGAGTAACTTGCGGGGTGCTTCTGGACTGCGTGCAAAGATATTCCTCAAGCCATCCATCAGAGCGACTACAGGGCTTGCTATTGCGCAAAGTGGTACGCCGACCCAATGGTCAATCGCACGCATGGTGTTGACGCTAATACTCATAGTGGGACTTTAAAAGAATTATTTCCGTTTTAATAAAAAGTAAGCGCCTGGTAATACCGATAAGACGGTAATGGCGCCATAACTAATGGATGCTAATACTGTCATGGATGGACTCACGCCCCACAATGCCAGTACAGAAGAGAGTGTAGCTTCACGCAAGCCCCAGCCAGAGATGCTGATTGGCAACATTAATAAAAGACTTAAGGCAGGCAAGCCAATCATGAGGGCTTCAATCGGCGCATCAACGCCGTAGGCCTTGAGGCAGAAGAGCAGCGTCAGAATAGTGAGTGAGTGAATGCCAATCGCAAATGCTGCTTGGGCTACATTCATAGGCCAGGAAAATGCGAGCTTGATACCAGGTAGAGCGTGATTCATTTGTAGACGCTCTAGTAATTTTTGCAACAAATTACAGCTAGGCCCCCAGGCCAAAATAGCCGCGAGCAATAAACCTGCCGCTACCATGATGCCGGTAACTGCGTATCCTAAATCAGTACCCCAAGCGGCCAAGGTTGCGCCACCCAAAATGAGACCAAGTCCACCCAGTAAATTGTTCCCCGCTAAGCCTAGTAAGCGATCTACCAACACCATGGAAAAGCTCAGGCGCAGCTTAGGGGTCGCATGCTCTAGGTCAACCGAGTGATGCAGCTCCTCATCAAGCTCTTTCGCCTCAATCAACTTGCCACTGCTGTTTAAGTGGGTGGCGGTAATGGCGCGATAACTATCACCACCTAGCGTGCTAGGTAAACCTTGATTAATGAGCCCGCCAGCAAAGTAGAGTGCAACATAATTGGTGAGGCTGCCCTGAAAGCCCACCTTACGCATCAAAAATCCCCAGCGTAGTCCGCCACAAATAAACGCTGAGATCATGGTTAATCCGGCCGCCAAAAACCACCAAGGCTGCATCTGAATATCTGAATCCAATAGAGCGTGCCAATCGATTCCACTGGTGGCCTTCCAGAGAAGGGCGACCGATAACAAAATACGAATCGTGGGCCAAGCCCGCTTCAGGATTACTTTCCACCCAGATGTGGCTTTGGGGGTAGCTTGGGGTTGTGAACTCATAGGCGTAAGGATAATGCCTATGGCCCCTAAGGTCTTGAATTTGGGGAATTAACGCGCCGCGCCAGCATCCTGCCAGTTC
>JBJOEU010000199.1:0-3374 GCA_046049115.1 Pseudomonadota bacterium | reverse complement strand
CAACATCGCAATGCTAGTAGTGTATTTATGGCAGTCTGTTGTTGCACCCTGGGGTTTGCTTGGAATGCCCATTACGCGCAAGATCGTTTAAGTAATATTCTCTCAATCGAGTATGAGGGTAAAGACCTTGTGCTCGAGGGCAGAGTCAATGCCTTGCCGCAGAGCTCTCCCAGTGGCGCGAAGTTTTCTTTTGAGGTAGATCAGGCGTTCTTAGGCAAAGAACTAATTGAATCTTTTCCTCCGCAGATCTATTTGAGTTGGCAGCCCGCATGGCGTAATCCTCAGGATGTGCCAGAAGTTATTCCAGGTCAGCGCTGGGAATTTAAGGTCAAAATCAAAAGACCTTATGGATCTCTCAATCCCCATACTTTTGATTTTGAGCGCTGGTCTTTTCATCAAGACTTTGGTGCTAGTGGATCAGTCAGGTCAGGAAAGTTAATCCTTGAGAAAGATATTGCCTTTACAGAATTTGCTCTAGCCATGGAGTATCAGCGCTGGCAATTAAGACAAAAGATTCAGCGCTTATTACCAAAGGATGCTCGTTATGGTGGTGTGATTGCCGCCCTGGTGATGGGCGATCAAAATGCAATCGACCAAGATGATTGGCGGGTATTTAATGCTACTGGTATTGGTCATCTCATTTCTATATCGGGCCTACATGTAACGATGTTGGCTGGATTTGGTGCCATGCTGGCCACATTTCTCTGGCGTCGTAATACGCTGCCACTCCTAATCCCAGTTGGCAAGGTCGCTGCTGCAGTAGGTTTTTTGACAGCCTTCGTCTATGCGTGGTTAGCAGGCTTTCAGATTCCGGCGCAGCGAACGATGTATATGGTGGGAGTAGTTGCCTTTGCCTTATGGTCCGGCAGAAATCCGCGCTCATTTGATATTTGGTGGTGGGCTCTATTTTTTGTACTAGTCATTGATCCGATGGCGCCCTACACGCCAGGTTTCTGGTTATCGTTTGGGGCAGTAGCAGCGATTTTGTATGCAATGCAGGATTCTGATGGTTTGTTGGGATTGCCTACCGGTAGAGAGCTAGAGGTTCATTGGAGAGATAGATTAATTCAGGCACTCCATGAGGCTTGCCGAGTGCAAGCGGTTATCACCATCGCACTTTTACCGCTGACCTTGTATTGGTTTTATCAAGTCTCGATTGTTTCGCCCCTGGCAAATGCGATTGCTATTCCTGTAGTTAGCTATATCGTAACTCCCTTAGCTATTGCTGGCGCTTTGTTACCTGACTTCATTGGTAGGTGGTTGTTGATACCAGCACATGCCACGATGGACTACTTGGCCATCATGCTTGCATGGATGGCGAATTGGAGATGGGCAATTGCTTGGTCGAGCCAGCCTGCTTGGTGGGCGATAGCCTTCTCCACTATCGGAATCATCATAGCGATTCGTCCTGGTGCTATTCAGGAGAGCTGGATATCAAGAGTAGCGGGGCTCCTATTGTGCGCAACCCTATTTATTCAGCCACTGACTTATACCCATTTAGAAAAAGGTGAGTTTCGCGCAACGGTGCTTGATATCGGCCAAGGCACGGCAGTCCTGATTGAAACCAAAACCAAACGACTGCTATACGACACTGGACCTATTCAGGGAAAAGATAATGCCGGCCAACGAATCATCCTGCCGTATTTGAGGGGCAGAGGAATCAATCACATTGATCGCATGGTAATTAGTCATAGTGATAGTGACCACATTGGAGGCGCTGCAACTCTACTAAAAGAAATTAGCTTTGACTCCATGATGGGGTCCTTGCCCAGCACCAACCCTTTGCTTGCCAATTTGGATAAGAGAAAGATCCCCGCCATTCCCTGTCGCTTTGGTCAGCAATGGTCATGGGATGGGGTGGAGTTTCATATATGGCATCCGCATGAGCAGACGGTTTTTGAGGATCAACATCCCAGAAAGCCCAATGAGGTCAGTTGCGTTTTGGAAGTTCGTAATCAAACAACTTCATTCTGGTTAACGGGTGATGTAGAAAAGCAGGGCGAGGCCGAAATCACTGAGCGCTTAACCCAAATAGCCCTCAATTATTTAAAAGATAAGAATTTAATATTCATGGCGCCACACCACGGTAGCAAAACATCCTCAGCGAAAGAGCTACTCATGGCATTAAGTCCCGATGAAGCATTTGCACAAAACGGATATCGCAATCGTTATGGGCACCCACACCCAACAGTCACTGCCCGATACAAAAGTATGAATATTCCGTTTTATCAAACACCAACTACTGGCGCACAGGTTTGGAGTTTTCACAACATGAATAAGTTAAATGAAGAGCCCTTGTTTCAGAGAAGGTATTCGCAAAGGCTGTGGCATCGCCCTCCGATAGAAGTGGGTAATTAAGCATTGGTAATGATATGAAAAAATACTCTACTTAAATTAGATATGGGAATAAGCATGACTAAACGAGATAAAAGTTATGAAGAAAATTTAATGAAGTCTTTGCTCGACCCTGAAGAGGCCGCAGCGTATATCGATGCTGTATTGGAGCTCAAAGACGAAGCGCTCTTATTGATGGCCCAAGGGCAGGTGGAGAGAGCTAGGGACACAAAGTGGCCTTCAACTAAATCTAAAAATTTGCCTAGTCAGTCCATTAGGCATAAACTAAAAGCATGAAGAAATTCATTACATTTCTCTTCCTCAGTTTTTTCGTTAGCCAAATTAACGCTGCGATGATGCCTGTTGATTTAAATGTGGCCAGCAGTGTTGTTGTGGCTTCAAGTCATGATCATTGCCAAGAGGCGGGATCTGCTAGCCTCACTGAGGATGGTAAGTCTAGTACCAATGCTAGCGCTACCCATTATTGCTGTGCGGTAGTGGCCATTCTGAGTGTTTCACCTGAGTTTTTTGCATCAGAGCAGGTCGATGTGCACTTACACAGCGATGCTTCAACACCCGCATCCAATATTGCTGAATCCATTTACAAGATATTGCTGAATCCATTTACAAGCCTCCCAGAAATTATCTGTAACCACTTTTGATTGTGGCATTGAGATGCCTTTTGATAATTTTCGTTTTGGAGAATCTTAATGAATATGACTCACTACATGGAGTTGTTGGCTGACAATCAGCCTTGGAATCTACTAATTTTTATGGCTATACCGATAGTGCTTGCTGAAACTCTAGCAATCACTGAGCTATATATCTTATTTACCCGAAAGTTCGATGGCTTTGTTTATCAACTGAATCGATTTGCGGGCACAACGGTGGGGCTGTATTTCATTGGCGTGATCGCATATCTAATGACTACTGCAGTGCTGCCCATCACCAAGAATAATGAATGGCGTACCGCGATTGATGTCATTGCGGTTGCTAGTTATCTGATTGGTGGCTTACCTTTAATTTGGATTGCCCTGCAA
>JBJOEU010000198.1:0-3033 GCA_046049115.1 Pseudomonadota bacterium | reverse complement strand
GCACGTCTTTGCGCAGGCAACTCCCGAATAGTCACCAAAGGATTCAATGGCTTTGGTAGTGTCGCCATGGTGTACTCAGAGGGCATTACAAAAGAAAATACCCATTGATTTACACCTTTTGCAGAATCCTTACTAGCCTCAATACCCACTGGTACGGTCATCGCAATCTTGGTGCTTTGTGCTGTTTCTATTCCAACCGGAACAGTCATAGAAATTTTTTCACTGACCTGGTTCTGCCCAAAAATGAAGGCGGCTATCAGGCGAAATCCTTGACTAGAGGCCGCATCTAAATCACCCTCCACTTTGACTTCTGCAACCAACTGAGGCGCATAGGTACGAAGCTCAAAAGGTTCTGATTTTTCAATAATAGTAAATTTAGGTTCTTCAGTTGCCATGACAGTGCTCGCAATCAATATGCTGGTGAGAAATACCAAAACTCGGGAGATGAAAGTTTTCATAATCAATTCATTGCCAGGCTGAGTGAATAGTAAATCCCGATGCATCATATTGAATGTTGGCTTGCGCACCTACTGGCAAAGTAAGCTTCTCTGCTTGATGCCCAAACGGTAATCCTGTTAATACGGGAATATTCTCAGGAAGACGTTTGCTAATAAATTCAATAGCAGTTTCTAGTACGTAGCCACGATCATTGTCATAAAGACGATAGGCTGAAAATCCGCCCAAGAGGATGGCACTTTGATTGGCTAATATGCCTGCATCTAATAACTGCATTAACATCCGCTCAATCCGATATGGATGTTCATTGACATCTTC
This sequence comes from Pseudomonadota bacterium, assembly GCA_046049115.1. Lineage (GTDB taxonomy): Bacteria > Pseudomonadota > Gammaproteobacteria > Burkholderiales > Burkholderiaceae > Polynucleobacter. Next base: position 2,259 of record JBJOEU010000198.1, on the reverse strand, counting down.
CAGAAATAAAATCCCGCCCTGAGTTTGCTGCTGATTCGGCAGGTAAGGCGTTCCAACTAAACCTGCTAGCACCGTTAAGTTTCCACCCCAGAGCATTCCGGAAGCTTGGCCTGAGTCAGGCTTTCTTAAAAAGGGCTGCGCAGCCTGGATCTTGCAATCTAATTTACGTTCTGCAATAGCCTTCTGAAAATGTGCCCACATGAAAGCATTAGGGGTAATGTCCCCACCCTGCTCACCTTGGCAGGCAAAATCAAAATTGAGCATAGGTCCAGCCAAACTGACTGCGCCAGTTTTGGCCAACAAGCCTAACTGAAAAGTAGTGAAGTCGCTGTGCCCACAAATTTGTAGCCCACTCTTCACGGCTTTACCAATTGCACTCCACTCAATACCTGGGAGCAGGCGATGTAATCCGTAGCCACCGCGCATAGCGATAACGACGCTATCGGGAGAGAGTGTAGCAAGTTGATTGATTTCAGCTAAACGCTCGGCATCCGAGCCAGCAAAACGTTGCTCAACTCGGTTTACGCAAGCGGTATTGAGAACTTCAATACCCTGCTTCTGAAGCCATTCGATTCCAGCTAATGGGCTGCGTGTATCTAGGCTTGCTCCAGAAGGAGCAATTAAATGAATTGACTTCAACGCCGCTCCTTAAAAAAATCACGCAGTATTTGTCCGCACTCTTCGCTCATGATGCCACCTTCAACCTGGGTCTGATGGTTAATCTGCTTTTCTGAGAATACATTGAGTACGCTTCCTGCGGCACCAGTTTTAGGATCCGCAGCCCCAAATACTACGCGCTCCACTCTGGCATGAAGCATCGCTCCAGCACACATGGTGCAGGGTTCTAGTGTGACGTAAAGAGTTGTACCAGGTAGGCGGTAGTTGGATTCATCTTGGGCTGCGCTACGTAATGCCATCATCTCAGCATGGGCGCTTGGATCACTATTGCTAATCGGCTGATTAAAGCCACTTGAGATTACTTGACCATCTCGGACTAACACGGCTCCTACAGGCACCTCGCCAGCCGCGGCAGCCACCTTGGCTTGATCCAAAGCTTGCTGCATAAATTGAAGATCAAGCTCTGCTTGCATATTGCTTTTTAGGAATGAGAAACGTCAGCCCAACAATTGGGAGTTTCATAAAGACGAATGGATGCCAACTTAAGACGGCCATCAAACGCTTTTTCAAAAACAGGCTGCAACACTCTAAAGGCTGCACTGGCTAAGTTCTCCACAGTAGGTACATGCTCCATCACTACAGTCTTGTGGTTGGGAATGGAATTTAGATAATCCACTAATCCAGCATCTTCTTTGGCCACTAGAAATGCATGATCCCAAGGCTCCACTACATATTGATTAGTGAGGCGCTTGATATCACCAAAATCTAAGACCATGCCATCATCTGCTTTGCCAGGATGATCTGCAATCACGCCTGTTAGCGTGACTTCAATTGCATAGCGATGGCCATGTAGATGACGACACTGACCATCATGATTCGGAATGCGATGACCTGAATCAAACTCAAGTCGACGGGTGATGGAGATAGCTTCTTGCTTTGCGCTCATTTTATTTTTTCTAGACACTTAAAAATTACTTGATAAGACTCTTACCGAATACCGATGATCTTATGGGTCTGAACACTCAAGCGCCACAAGGGACGCTTCTGACAGAGACGAACTGCTAATGCGAGATTTTCTTGGAGATTGGGGCCATCCATCGCCTGCAAGAAACGATTGCGATAATCCATCTTCTCAAATCGAGCTAATAAGGTTTCGATAGGGGTGTGTCCAGCCTGAGGTATCACCAACTTCATCTCATCAGCCTGCAACACAATGAGTTCAGACCCAGCCTTAGGGCTGACACAGACCCAATCAACTCCCTTGGGCACCTTGATAGTTCCATTCGTCTCAATGGCAATCGTAAAACCCTTGGCATGTAAAGCATCGATCAATGCAGTATCTAGTTGCAGTAATGGCTCGCCGCCCGTAAAGACAACGTAGCGTTGTTGTGGTCCGGCGGATGTGCTACTCCACACCTCTTCAATGGTATCTGCCAATAGAGAGGCAGTTTCAAACTTTCCGCCACCAGCACCATTAGTCCCAACAAAGTCGGTATCGCAAAATTGGCAAACTGCTGTTGCGCGATCTTCTTCGCGACCACTCCACAGATTGCAGCCAGAAAATCGGCAAAATACAGCCGCACGACCAGCGTGGGCGCCCTCACCCTGGAGGGTTGGAAAGAGTTCTTTTACGGTATACAT
>JBJOEU010000197.1:0-3084 GCA_046049115.1 Pseudomonadota bacterium | reverse complement strand
GAGATTACTCACAACATCACTTGAATTAAAACTAGCCGACTTCGCAAGTCCACTATCAAGGCCAAGAGTGCCTCGAATACCAGGAGCCCAAATGTATGGTGTTACTTCAAAGCGCCAAACTTCAGAAACTGTAGGAATGGGACTGACATCTTCTGCTGCATGAGTTAATCCTGCCGATACGAAGCTTGCAGTAAGCAAAACAATCAATGATGAGATAGTTTTCATAATAAGTAAAAGTGAGCTGTTAAATTGATTCTCTATTTTAGGGCTTTATTTAAATAAAAAAGAGCTCAGCACTTTGGAAGTGAACGCTGATTTCATCTTCTAGGCATCCATTTACTATTTCTTTCCAGAAATCAGCCCAACAAATGCCCCGTCTTAACAAATATAGTGCATCCCTCTTTACTGAAAGGCTGATGCAAACTCAAATGAGGGCTTCTGATCCATGAGCCAGCGGGATAGCGCCCATGCTCATCCTCAAACACACCATCCACTACAAAGATTTCTTCACCGCCATAGTGCTTGTGTGGATTGAAATAGGTTTGGGGAGCCCATCGAACCAAAGTGGAGCCATTACCCTGGCGCATGAGTGGCATCACGTGAAGACCAGGCACCATACCTTGATACCAAGGAGCTGATTTTGTATCAATGAGTTCTCGCTCCACCTGCTCAACTCCAAGATGCCGTAGTTTCACAAAAAGAGTGCAACCAGTTTTGCTATAAGGTGCATGAGAAGATCCAGGGGGATTCATGATGTAGGTGCCAGCCGGATAATCTCCAGCTTCATCGCTCAATACCCCATCAAGTACCAATATCTCTTCACCAAATTCATGACTGTGAGTTGGAAATTGAGAATTGGGTAAATAACGAACGATCGAGCTTGCTTTTGCAATTTCATCGCCAACACGATCCAGCATGCGTCTCTCAATACCTGCTTCAGGGCTAAGAACCCAAGGCAGATCATGATGATTAATTACGACTCTCTTGCTGTAGTCAGAGTTGATGTTCATTAATAGGATTCAAATATGTAAAAAGATAATTAAGCATAGCAAGCAATTGAAACAGACGCTCAGTAAAATCAACTGAGCCTGTCCATCGTTTTTCTTGCAACATCCTTTACCCAAGGTTGCTTATTCCAATGCTCTTGGGCAAAAGCATCGATTTCTGCCTTGTACTTTAAGGTAAGGCCAATCACATCCAAGCCTTCCAAGAACATACGGCGATGTCTTGCTGACATGGTAAATCTGAACTCATGATGCAGAGTGCGAACCGTGAGGCTCTCAATATCAATATCTAGGCTTATTGGTGCACCCTGATCATCAGCCTCTTTCATTAAGGCTTGTACTTGATCTTCAGGCAAAACAACCAGTAGTAAGCCGTTACCCATTGCATTGGAGTAGAAAATCTCTGCAAAGCTAGAAGCAATAACCGCCTTAAATCCAAACTGCTGCATTCCCCAGACAGCGTGTTCACGACTAGAGCCACAGCCATAGTTTGGGCCAGCAATCAAAATATCCGTTCCTGCATAAGCAGCTTGATTCAAAAAGAAACTTTGCTTTGGCTCTCCATGCTCATCAAAGCGCAGATCATAAAATAAGCCCTGCGCTAAGCCAGACTTATCGATGCCGCGCAAGAACTGCTTTGGCATGACTTGGTCGGTATCAAAATTGGCAATACGCAATGCGGCAGCCTGCCCATGAATTTTGGAGAGCTTATGCATTGATAGCTCCTTGTAGCTTACGTACATCTGTAATCTTACCCATCACTGCAGCAGCGGCAGCCATAGCAGGACTCATCAAATGGGTAATTGCACCTCTGCCTTGACGACCTTCAAAGTTTCGATTTGTCGTGGAGGCGCAGCGTATGCCAGAAGTTAAAACATCATCGTTCATAGCAAGGCACATAGAACAGCCAGGCTTACGCCATTCAAAACCAGCAGCAATCAGCTTGTCAGCAATTCCCTCTTTTTCAGCCTGGGCCTGAACGGCGCCCGAGCCAGGCACAACCATTGCTCTAACACCAGCTGCTACTTTGCGATCACCGATTGCAGCAAGCACGTTCCGTAAATCTTCAATGCGACCATTGGTACAAGAGCCAATAAACACATGGTCAATTGGCGTGCCCTCTAATGTTTGGCCATCAGATAACTTGGTATATCTCAGTGCTTGTTCAAGACTCAGCCTATCAATCGGATCCTCAATAGAATCCCTTTGGGGAATGAAATCGTTAATGGCAATCGCTTGGTCTGGACTGGTTCCCCAAGTGACAAAGGGCGCCATATCACTTGCATCAAATTCATATTCTTTTTCAAACTGAGCATCTTTATCTGAATATAAACTTGCCCAATGCGCTAATGCACGCTCTTTCAGCTCGCCCGTAATATCAGGACATCTTGCTAATACATAATCAATGGCTGTTTGATCTGGTGCAATTAAGGCTCCTCGAGCGCCTGCCTCCACTGCCATATTGCATATAGTAAAGCGTGCCTCCGTACTCAAATTTACTAGCGCAGATCCACTGAACTCCACTACGTAGCCAATTGCACCCTTGGCACCAATCTGACTAATGATATTCAATATCATGTCTTTAGAGGTGGTACCTACTGGCAATGTGCCATTGATCTTGATGTGCATATTTTTAGCTAAGCGGTATACCAAAGTTTGGGTAGCCAACACATGCTCAACTTCGGATGTGCCGATGCCAAAACCTAAGGCTCCCAGGGCTCCGTAGGTGGTAGTGTGGCTATCGCCACAAATGATCACCATACCTGGGCGTACCATGCCATGCTCGGGGGATACGACATGCTCAATACCTTGCAAGGGATGATTGGTGTCAAACAAGGGGATGTTGTGCTTTACACAATTTTTCTTCAGGTTCAGGGCTTGCAATGAAGAAGCTGGATCGGCAATCTTTCTGGGCATTTCATGATGGGTTGGGATGATGTGGCTAACAACAGAGATGTTCTGCCCTGGCATAAGCACTTCACGGTCTTTTTCATCCAGACCTGAAAATGCTTGTGGACTGGTGTATTCATTCATCAAATGCAAATCGCAGAAGAGCAGTACGTTCTCTTCATCCAATTGC
>JBJOEU010000196.1:0-3118 GCA_046049115.1 Pseudomonadota bacterium | reverse complement strand
CCTGTAAAAATACAATAATTGGTTCACAACAGAGACCATTCTAGAGACTATTTATTTATTTGCATAATGAATAATTTATATATTAATGATCAATTTAATAGATCATCATATAGAGCCTAGCTCTCGCCTCAAGTCTTGGCTCGACTGTGAATAAACCCCCGTTATAAACTGGCGGTATGAAACCGATTTTGTATTCTTATCGTAGATGCCCATATGCCATGCGGGCACGTATGGCATTGAAATATGCTGGTATTGAGGTTGAGCATAGGGAGATTGAGCTTAGAAATAAGCCGCAATCCATGCTACTTGCCTCGCCTAAGGGAACCGTTCCGGTTTTGTGCTCCAATGGATTGGTTTTAGATCAAAGCTTGGATATTATGCATTGGGCGCTACAGCAATCCGATCCAGATGGGTGGGGAGCAGTTGATCAATCGAACTCTCAATCTTGGATCAAAAAAAATGATGGTCCATTCAAGGTCTTATTAGATCAATACAAATATCCCAACCGATTTCCGGATCTTGATCAAGAGGGTATTCTCAATAGCGCAATCGAACTTATGATTGAGCCAATGGAGGATGCTCTCCAATTGAGCCCCTATTTATTGGGCGACACGATATCTTGGGTTGATGTGGCTATTTTTCCCTTTATCAGACAGTTTGCTGGGGTTGATTCTCATGGATTTGAAGACTTACCATTTACTGCTCTTAAGAAATGGCTTAATCAGCATCTGGAGTCTGAGTTGTTTTCTTCGGTAATGGAAAGGCACCCAATCTGGGTTAACACTTTGGTAGGGTAGTGGTATCTGAGTTTGTGCGAAAAATCTCAATTACTAGCTGACTTAAAAAATATAATCTTGTCGTCAGGATCTAACATCAAACCCCATATTGAAATCGTAACGCCGGCACCGTCAGGTAGCTTGCACGGAAATCGAATTACAGCGCTACGCTGGCAAGATTTCTTGGACAAACTCGGCTACACAGTTGTAGTGACGCAATCCTGGTCCGGTAAAGATGTCGCTGTGCTGATAGCGCTACATGCTTATAGAAGCCATTCATCCATCATGGCGTTTCATGAGCAGCACCCTGATCGACCTATTACCTTGGTTTTGACTGGTACTGATTTGTATCGAGATATAGCGGTACATGCCGAGGTACTGCGCTCAATGGAGGTAGCAGATCAATTGGTTGTTTTACAGTCCTCAGCCTTAGACTCAATTCCAGCGTATCTACGACACAAAGCTCGCGTGATTTACCAATCGGTTCGGGTTGATGTTCCTGATGAGCTTCCAAGTGTAGATTTTCAGGTAACCGTGATTGGTCATCTGCGAGAGGAGAAGGATCCCTTTTGCATCGCCCGCAGCCTTCCCTTGATGCCATCGAATTCGAAGATCAGTGTCCTGCATTTAGGTATGGCCATGAGTGAGCAAATGGAGCTTGCTGCTAGGGGATATAGCGAAACTCTAGGGCATTACCGATGGATTGGCGAGGTAAGTCATGCAGATGCATTAAAGGCGCTCTCACAAAGTCGCCTGATGGTGATTTCCAGTCGAATGGAGGGTGGCGCTCATGTGGTTTCAGAGGCAATTGCGCTGGGTGTGCCAGTGATCGCCTCAGATATTGCAGGCAATCGAGGTCTGCTTGGAGATGACTATCTTGGCTACTATCCAGTTGGCAATGAGGCCGCGCTTGCAAACGTGCTATCTCGTGCTGAAACTAAGCCTGATTTTTACTCCGCACTAAAAAAACAGATTCAGATTCGTAAAGATCTAGTGAGCCCTGACCGAGAGATGCAATGTATTCAAGAGTTGATGATCTCACTGCTTAAAGCTTAGGCTGGGCATCCATTAGACGTTTGCAAAACAAACTAAAAAGTGCTCATTTGGATCGCTCCAGCATTGGATATCGGTAAATCCAGCACGATGAAGTTTTTCTACAAAATTTTCTTGAGTGTATTTGTAACTATTCTCAGTATGAATTAAATCACCCGCACTAAAGGAAATAACATGATCTTGATTTCCATCGCCAGGCAGGGTCACCTGCACATCAGAGCGAGCTCGTAGGTGCATTTCAATACGGGACTGAGAGGTGTTAAAAAAAGCGTAGTGCTCCCAATCCTGCAATTCAAAGTTACTACCAATGAGTCGATTGACGTTGAGTAGCGCATTTAAATTAAATGCAGCAGTGACTCCTAAGGGGTCATTGTAAGCAAGGCGCAGAGTTTCGGTATCCTTAACTAGATCGACACCAATTAAAAGTCCGCCATTTCCATAGCACTCATGAGCAAGATTCACAAAAAACTGATCAGCTTTTTCGGGATCAAAATTTCCGATTGAGGAGCCTGGATAGAAAAATACTTTTCGAAGTGTTTGAAGTTCAGGAAAGGCTAGCGGCAAACTCAGATCGATGGCATGCGCTGACATCTCAATTTGAGGAAACTGCTTTTGCAGATCAGCAACGGCGGCCTCTAAATATTCTTTTGAAATATCGAGCGCTCGATATTGTTTTGGCTGAATGCTATTGAAGAGCTGACTGCCTTTGGCGCAATTACCGGCGCCTAGATCCACTAAAACGTCGCAATGAGCTACTGCATCAGCAATCTCACGCCGATAGGCATCCATAATCCATTTCTCTGTTCGAGTTGGATAGTATTCCTCTAGAAGTGTAATGACATCAAAAAGATGTGAGCCGATATCGTCATAAAAAAACTTTGGCGATATCGATGGCGTTTCGGCAGTAAGGCTTTGAAGTAATTCTTGAGTCAGTATGTGTTTCATTCAATGAATTATCTATGAAGATCGATTGGTGAGTGACTTAACCCTGGTTATGCATCTGAATTCGACGTAGTTTATTGCTGACAAAATCCACGAAAATGACTAAGACTAGCATCGCAATATATACAGCTCATGTTACATTTGTTGCTGAAATAAAGTTCTACCATAGTGGGACTAACATTAATTGCAGTGGGATCAGTTAATAACTCAGGCGGGATAAAATTTGAATAATCATGTTCCGTTGCCAGCATATTATGTTCGTTAACTCTATCACTCACACCACCCGCAGCTTCGATGTCTCTACAATATTCACATCCATGACCTGGCCATTCGCCATTTATCATTTT
>JBJOEU010000195.1:0-3126 GCA_046049115.1 Pseudomonadota bacterium | reverse complement strand
TGGAAATCTTCTGCTTGAAAGCCACGCGCATCTAGTAGGGCAACAGCTAGGGCATCACCCATAGCGAGAGCAGCAGTTGTGCTGGTGGTTGGGGCAAGATTCAGTGGGCAAGCCTCTTTTTCAACGCTTGTGTCTAAATGGGCATCAGCCAACTTTGCTAAAGAGGAGTTGGGTGCACCAGTCAGTGCAATCAGTTTTGCTCCAGTGCGCTTGACGATCGGGACGATGGTGAGTAGCTCATCAGTCTCACCGGAATTAGAGAGCGCAACAAAGACATCATCACGAGTCACCATTCCTAGATCGCCATGACTAGCTTCTGCGGGGTGAACAAAAAAAGCAGGGGAGCCTGTAGAGGCAAAGGTGGCGGCAATCTTGCGGGCAATATGTCCTGATTTACCAATTCCAGAGACGACGATGCGGCCTTTGCAGGAATGGAGCAGATCAACTGCTAATACGAGGGCATCAGCGTCTGCACCTTCAAGGCGATCGCGCATAGTGTGCAGTGCAGCAGCCTCAATCGTGAGGGTGTCGCGTGCAAGCTTTAGGGTTCGGTCACGAGTCTTAGCTATCATGGGGTGAGTATATGCCGTCAGTCCTTCAGTTAACTCTCATCTTGCTGGCCTCCGCAGTGGCCGGGGTAGTTATTTTCCGCTATTTTGGACTACCCCCTATTTTGGGCTATCTGGCCATTGGTGTCTTGATTGGGCCACATGCCCTTGGTTTAGCCAATGATTCAGCCACAGTGAAGTATTTAGCTGAATTTGGCGTGGTTTTCCTGATGTTCTCCATTGGCCTGGAATTTAACCTCCATAAGCTACGGGCCATGCGAACCATCGTATTTGGCTTGGGCGGTAGTCAGGTCATTTTGACCATGCTACTGGCAGTTCCAGCGAGCCTCTTGATGAACTGGATTTACCCTATTTCCTGGCAGGCGGCTATTGCACTGGGGGGCGCTTTAGCAATGTCCTCTACAGCGATCGTCACCAAACTCATTTCTGATCGCTCTGAAATTGAAACCGAGCATGGACGCAACATCATTGGTATTTTGCTCTTTCAGGACTTAGCTGTAGTTTTCCTACTGATTCTGTTGCCTTCGCTTGGCAAGAATCCTGGGGACCTATTTTTAGCCCTGACTGCAGCATCCATCAAGATCACGGTAGCTCTGGTACTGATTTTTGTTATTGGCCAAACCTTGATGAGTCGTTGGTTCGGTTTGGTTGCCAAACTGCGATCTCAAGAATTGTTCATGCTCAACCTCTTGTTGATTGTTTTGGGGATGGCAGGACTGACTGAGCACTTTGGCTTATCGCTAGCCTTAGGGGCTTTCTTGGCTGGGATGCTCATTGCCGAGACGCCTTATCGCCATCAAGTGGAAGAAGACGTTAAGCCCTTCAAGGACGTGCTTTTGGGCCTCTTCTTTATTACCGTTGGCATGCTGTTAGATTTTGAAGTGATTTATCAACAGTGGATGCTAGTTTCAATTTTATTAATTGGCCCATTGATTTTTAAGTTCGGCTTAATTGCTTTATTGTCACGCGCTTTCGGTTCAAGTCCTGGTATCTCTATTCGAACAGGCTTGTGTTTAGCGCAGGCTGGTGAATTCGGTTTCGTGCTCTTAAATCAAATTGATGGTTTGGATTTAATTGATCCCGCTTTAAGTCAGGCAGTACTGGCAGCAATGTTGCTCTCCATGTTTGGTGCGCCTTTCTTAATTCAATATAGCGATCGTATTGCGATGCGTTTTTCAAGTAATGAATGGTTGTTGCAATCACTGGCACTGACACGTGTTGCGGCAAAAAGTGTCCGCACAGAAAACCATGTGGTCATTTGCGGATTTGGTCGCTCAGGCCAAAGCTTAGCCCGCATGCTCGATCAAGAAAAAATTCCTTACATTGCATTGGACATGGATCCTGATCGCGTAAAGGAAGCTGCCGCTGCTGGAGATAACGTGGTCTATGGCGACGCTAGTCGAGAAAATTATTTAGTAGCTGCAGGCCTCTCAAGAGCAAAGGCAGTGGTGATTACTTATGCGGACACGCCGGCCAGTTTCAAAGTGTTGCATCAAGTCGAGCACCTGCGTCCTGGTATGACGGTATTGGTACGCACAAAAGATGATGCAGATTTAGCTAAGTTACAAGCAGCTGGTGCGACCGAAGTGGTGCCAGAGTTGATTGAGGGTAGCTTGATGATGGCGTCCCACGTTTTACTGATAATGGGTGTGCCTATGCGTAAGGTGGTGCGTCGCATTACCGGTGCCCGTGAGGCTCGCTATAGTCTGTTGCGCGGGTACTTCCGAGGTGTTAACGATGAGGTTGATACCAAGGAATCGTGGCGCTTGCACTCAGTGACTTTACTGCCTGAGTCAGCGAGTATTGGAAAGACGCTTGATGAGTTGCATCTTGAAAATGAAGGTGTGAGCGTGCAGGCAGTCAGGCGAAAAGTGGGTGGTTCTGATTACGTCAAATTGGAGCTCACCCCAGAATTGCGTTTGCAGGCCAACGATATCTTGGTGCTATCAGGCAATTCGGAAGCGACTGATTTAGCCGAATCTAAATTGCTCTGATTACAAATACATTCCGATGGAATTACTTTTTCTTTTTAACCGCAACGGGTTGTTTACGAACCAATAGCGGTGCTAAGTAGTGCCCGGTAAAGCTAGCCGCATTCTTCGCCACTTCCTCGGGCGTACCAGTGGCAATAATCTGCCCACCACCAGCGCCCCCTTTAGGCCCTAGGTCAATAATCCAATCGGCTGTTTTGATCACATCTAAGTTGTGTTCAATGATCACGATCGTGTTGCCTTGTTTCTTCAGAGTCTGAAGAACGGTTAGCAACAACTGAATGTCATGGAAATGCAAGCCCGTAGTTGGCTCATCCAAGATGTAGAGCGTTCTGCCGGTATCGCGTTTGGAAAGCTCTAAAGAGAGTTTGACGCGTTGTGCCTCGCCACCAGACAGAGTTGTGGCGCTTTGACCTAACTTCACGTAACCCAAACCTACATCGAGCAAGGTTTTAAGTTTTCGTTTGACGATTGGAACAGCTTCAAAGAATTCATGGGCTTGTTCGATGGTCATCGACAGCACTTCATGAATGTTTTTACCTTTGTAACGAATATCTAAAGTTTCA
>JBJOEU010000194.1:0-3145 GCA_046049115.1 Pseudomonadota bacterium | reverse complement strand
AGCCACTCATTGAGACGCATCGCAATTTGCTGATGCTCTACATCAAAATCAAATGTTTCTAAAAGCTCAAGCAATTGTTTGCCAGCAGAATCTGTTTCCAAGCCTTGGGTCACACCCATTTGGCTTAGATCATCCATCAGATACTGATGCGCAAGAGCGCAATTGATCTTGATTCCACGCCAGCGATTCAGTCGACCACGAATGGATTGCAGGAGCTCTAGCAACAGCGGATTAGGCGCAGCAGAGCCATGGGCGACCGATCCCTCAATCGCCATATGAAAGGTTTCCCAACCAGATTTAGCTTGGCTAGCAATCAAAATATCTTCAAGCTGCGCTACTAATCCATTTAAGGATTCTGGATCGCGTGCGCTGCTGGAGTTAAGGCACTTACCCAGATCTAAGAATGGATTTTGCAAAAACTCCAGTAGGTCGGCGGCGCTAGGCCCTTCAGGTGGAGCACGTAACAACTCAAGCCAGCTATTGAGCGCTGCAGCTGCTCTAATAGTGGATAACTTCCAACCCGTTTCATCCTGAATTTTGAGGGATGATCCTAGGCGTGACAGCAATGCACGCGCCCTTCTGGCAACAAGGCGATCTTGCGCTACCAGAGCGATATTTGTTTTACCGTCTACTAACTGTTGCTCAATGGTTTTGGCTGTTGCCCACGCCAACTCTTCAAACCGCTTCGCAGCAATCAGATGCCAATACTCTGGATGTGCATTGTCGATATTGGTTTTAATTGTTTGTAGCTTTTGCTCTTGCGGCATCTGAGGGCTTAATGCTTCTGCCCAGAGCGCAACGGATTCCCAATTCATGGTTACTTCAACCGCTGGAGCGTGCTGCGCATAGTCCGCCAAATATGCTTGAATCAGCTGCTTATCAATTGGAGTAGGGTCTGCTGTCTCTACCCAAATTAGCGGTCTCGTATTTAAAGGTTTTGTACTTGCTTGTGAAGTTTTCTTAGCAGCCTCAAGATGGGCGGCCATAGCAAATTGTTTTCTAAATGCAGGATCGCTTGAGCTGGTGGTGTATCTCCAAAATGCCAGTAGTACTTGCGCCTCTTGATCCACTACTTTTTTAGCAAGGGTTGGGTATGCCTGACCAATAGCGCGATCTAACAATGGCTCTAGAGTGTCGATCCAAGATTGCGTATCTTGAGTAATTACTTGCTCTTGATTGGCTATGAGCTTGTGTAGCTCTAGCTGAAGACTGGGCGCTATTGAGTTAGATAAGGTATCGCAGGCAGCGATGATGGCCTGAGCCAATCCCCATGACCCTGCTTCAGTTTCTGCCTTAAACCAGGATTGCAGCTCTTTGTGTTTACGAAGCGTGGCATATACAGATAACCATCGCTCTAGATCAGTTTGCTTTTTGGGAAACTTCCATGCGCCTGGCGCAGCTTCCAGCCAGTCGTTAAAACTCATCACTTGCGGCAAGAAGGCAATGTGGCTTGGCAGATCCCTGGGTCGATACTTTTCTAAAGCTGCCCTCACCCCCATTAGCGGTCCAGCAGTACTGAGCACCACTAAGGGGCGTTGATGGGTTTGCACTGCACAATTCCAAATACCCTCGGCGAGCGACTTCAGAGCACTAGCATTGGGTGCTATCGACCAAGCATGTGGCTGTTTTTGCTCATTTAGGGTTGGGAATGGGTGTGGCATTGAGGGTAGTTCTATGGCTTCTTTTGAGAATTTAGGCAGAAAGTGTGGCTTATTGCTAATATAAGCGCTGTAACGCAATAACTATATAAAACTAAATAAGACTAATTAAGGAATTTTCATGAGTGCCGGCATCAAATATGTAACTGACGCTTCTTTCGAAGAAGACGTTCTCAAGTCCGATAAACCCGTTCTCCTAGACTTCTGGGCTGAGTGGTGTGGTCCTTGCAAGATGATCGGCCCTATTTTGGAAGAGCTGGCTGGCGAATATGGTGACAAGATCCAAATCGCGAAGATGAACGTGGATGAGAACCAAGGCGTTCCTGCCCAGTTCAATATTCGTGGCATCCCTACATTGATCCTCTTTAAGAACGGCACTGTTGCTGCTCAAAAAGTAGGCGCTTTGGCCAAATCTCAGTTGACCGCATTTATTGATAGTCATCTATAAATAGTCCCAGATCACAGGTTCACTGGGTGAGCCTGTGGTTTTGAGCTGTTTTTAGTGTAGTATCTGTTTCATTAGCAGTTCAACGCACTTCAAGTGCCCCTCTTTTTCTAGCAAACTCCCCAAACATTCTGCTTTTCAATTCTGTCTGATGTCCATCTAGACAGCGATACCCCAAAACACATTTACACCCTTATCTACACCCGAGAACCACATGCAATTATCTGAACTCAAAGTACTCCACGTATCCGCCCTGCTTGAAATGGCAGCTAGCCTGGAGATTGAAAACACGCAACGGATGCGCAAACAAGAGTTGATGTTTGCCATTCTCAAGAAGCGCGCCAAGGAAGGCGAATCTGTTTTCGGCGACGGTACTTTGGAAGTATTGCCTGATGGCTTTGGTTTCTTGCGCTCCCCAGATGCCTCTTATATGGCCTCTCCGGATGACATCTATATCTCCCCTGCGCAGATCCGCCGCTTTAACCTGCACACTGGTGACAGCGTTGAAGGCGAGGTTCGCACTCCTAAAGATGGTGAGCGTTACTTTGCCCTAGTCAAAGTAGACAAGATCAACGGTTTGGCTCCTGAGGCCTTGAAGAACCGCATCATGTTCGAGAACTTAACGCCTTTGCATCCCAATCGCGTCATTCAGTTAGAGCGTGACATTAAGGCGGAAGAGAATTTAACTGGCCGTATCATCGATATGATCTCCCCGATTGGCTATGGCCAGCGTGGCTTGATCGTGTCATCCCCTAAATCCGGTAAGACCGTGATGATGCAGCACATCGCGCATGCGATCTCTGCAAACAATCCGGATGCCATCTTGATCGTGTTGTTAGTGGATGAGCGCCCTGAGGAAGTTACTGAAATGCAGCGCTCGGTACGTGGTGAAGTAGTTGCCTCTACATTTGATGAGCCAGCTGTTCGTCACGTTCAAGTTGCCGAGATGGTGATTGAAAAAGCCAAGCGTTTAGTCGAGATGAAAAAAGACGTCATCATCTTGCTTGACTCGATTACCCGTCTGGCTCGTGCTTACAACACT
>JBJOEU010000193.1:0-3164 GCA_046049115.1 Pseudomonadota bacterium | reverse complement strand
TTGTGATGGCCACCATGAATGCTGGGGCAGCAGCCCAGCCGATATAGCCCGTTACCCCATGAATGGAGTAGGCGTAAGGCAAATTCGGCGATGAAATTTTATGATTAATCAGCGTGTAATCCACCGGATGGAAAACGCCATTGCCACATCCGGCAATCACTGCACCTAGTACTAACATGGCATAACCGTTACTTTGTGAGTAAGTAAGTGCAGCCAATGCAAGCAAAGCCACGCCAGCAAATAAGACGGGGCGAGAGCCAATACGATCCACTAAAAATCCAGATGCCGCCTGAACGATACAAGAGACCACAAAGAAGATGGTCATGAGCAAGCCAAGTTCAGCATAGTTAAAGCCGAACTCTGCTTTCAACCATGGGAACATGGGCGGCAGAATTAAATGAAAGAAATGGGAGCTGCCGTGAGCCAGGCTAATCAGACCAACAACCCGGACATCACTGGCGCGCCTCATTTTGAGGACGTCAGTCATGTACCGAGTTTACTAGTGCAGGCCTATTCCTGCCAATTTTTGATGGGTTACTTGCTAAAGCTGAAATCGCCGTTCTGATCAACACCGACAGGAACGGTGTCCTTGGGGCCAAACTTGCCTTCCAAGATCATCTTGGAAACTGGGTTCTCGATATATTGTTGAATCGCACGCTTGAGTGGTCTAGCTCCGAATACAGGATCAAAACCGACTTCCGCAATCTTACTTAAAGCAGCATCGCTCACATCCATCTGCATATCGATCTTAGCTAAACGATCTGACAAGTTTTTGAGCAAGATCTTCGCAATATTAGCAATATTGCCTTTATCTAAACCATGGAAAACGACGATTTCATCAATCCGGTTTAAGAACTCAGGGCGGAAATGGCCCTTTAATTCTTCAAATACAGCCTCTTTAATTTCTAACTGCTTCTTACCCACCATCGACTGAATGAGATGTGAGCCAATATTGCTGGTCATCACAATCACGGTGTTCTTAAAGTCTACGGTACGACCTTGACCATCCGTTAGGCGGCCATCATCTAGCACTTGTAAGAGTACATTGAAGACATCCGGATGCGCCTTTTCAATCTCATCAAACAAGATCACGCTATAAGGATGGCGACGTACTTGTTCGGTTAAGTAACCACCCTCTTCGTAGCCTACATAACCCGGAGGCGCGCCGATTAAACGGGCAACGCTATGCTTCTCCATGAACTCACTCATATCAATACGAATAAGGTGCTCTTCACTATCGAATAAGAAACCAGCCAAGGCTTTACAAAGCTCAGTCTTACCAACACCAGTAGGCCCTAAGAATAAGAATGAGCCATAAGGGCGATTCTCTTCAGAAAGACCTGCGCGGGAACGACGAATAGCATCAGATACCGCACGAATAGCCTCTTCTTGGCCAACGACGCGCTGATGCAATAACTCTTCCATCTTGAGTAACTTATCGCGCTCACCTTGCATCATCTTCGATACCGGAATACCTGTAGCACGAGAAACTACTTCAGCAATTTCTTCTGCACCAACTTGTGTACGTAAGAGTTTGTTTTTCACTACGCCATCTTTATTGCCCTTTGCTTCAGCAGCGGCAGCAGATTTGAGCTTGGCCTCAAGCTCAGGTAATTTTCCATATTGCAATTCTGCCACTTGCTCTAGTTTTCCCTCACGCTGCAACTTATTAATGTCTGCGCGAACTTTTTCGATCTCTTCTTTGAGGTGTGCCGCACCCAATACAGCGCCCTTTTCTGCTTTCCAGATCTCCTCTAGGTCAGCATACTCAGCACCCAAACGCTTGATCTCATCTTCAATCAAACCAAGACGCTTTTGTGATGCCTCATCTTTTTCCTTCTTCACTGCTTCACGCTCAATCTTGAGTTGAATCAGGCGACGCTCTAGCTTATCCATGACCTCTGGCTTAGAGTCAATTTCCATCCGAATGCGTGAGCCTGCCTCATCAATCAGGTCGATAGCCTTATCAGGCAAGAAACGATCGGTAATGTAGCGATGAGATAGCTCTGCTGCTGCCACGATGGCAGGATCGGTGATCTCAATACCATGGTGAAGCTCGTATCGCTCTTGCAAACCTCGCAAGATGGCAATGGTTGCTTCTACACTCGGCTCTTCCACCATCACTTTTTGGAAGCGGCGCTCAAGTGCAGCATCCTTCTCGATGTACTTGCGATACTCATCTAGAGTGGTTGCACCGATGCAATGCAATTCACCACGTGCCAGAGCAGGCTTGAGCATATTGCCGGCATCCATTGCGCCATCACCTTTACCCGCGCCTACCATCGTATGAATCTCATCAATAAAGATGATGGTTTGACCTTCATCCTTAGCAACATCGCTGAGAACAGCCTTGAGACGTTCCTCGAATTCACCGCGGTATTTAGCGCCCGCTAGCAACAAAGCCATATCCAATACAAGGACGCGCTTGTTCTTCAGGGTTTCAGGAACTTCACCGTTGACGATGCGTTGGGCTAAGCCTTCCACAATCGCAGTTTTACCAACACCTGGCTCACCAATGAGAACGGGGTTGTTCTTACCGCGACGTTGCAGAATCTGAATGGTGCGACGAATCTCATCATCGCGACCAATCACCGGATCGAGCTTACCCATACGAGCCCGCTCAGTTAAATCAATGGTGTATTTCTTTAAGGCTTCACGTTGACCTTCAGCATCTGCACTATTCACTGACTCTCCTCCGCGCACTAAATCAATAGCCGCCTCTAACGATTTACGATTTAAACCATTCTCACGAGCAATCTTGCCGAGCTCACCTTTGTCATCAGCCACCACCAGCAAGAAAAGCTCGCCGGCAATAAATTGATCATTACGCTTATTGGCTTCTTTTTCACACAAGTTTAGCCAGTTACTTAGATCACGCCCCACCTGCACTTCGCCACTTGTTCCCTGAACTTCAGGCAAGTTGCCGATAAGCCTCTCGGCCGCCTTCTCAAGGCTCGGCACGTTCACACCAGCGCGTGTCAATAAACTCTTGGCGCCGCCATCTGAGTCACGTAGCATTGATAGTAGCAAGTGGGCTGGCTCGATATATTGATTGTCTTTTGCTAAGGCAAGGCTTTGCGCCTCACTGAGTGCCTCTTGAAACTTCGTGGTTAATTTATCTATTCTCATTTTTAAGTCCTATCCACTCTATCTATTTTTATGCG
>JBJOEU010000192.1:0-3169 GCA_046049115.1 Pseudomonadota bacterium | reverse complement strand
ACCAGCTTGCTTTAAACAGATCGGACACATGATGATGAGCGCTCCAGCAGCAATTGCTTCAGATAAAGCTTGTTGCTGCTCAGCATATTTACTGGACCCTGCCTTCACACCCAACATGACCGCCCTGTCATTTAAGAAAATAGTTAGCGGATGGCCAGTAGAAAAATGGTGCCTACCAAAGTTAATTGCCATTGAAGCGCGACTAACCTCGTCAGTGGATAAATTGATAAATAATGGATCATTCGCAGCAGAGAATGCCAATGGTGAAGCTGTAAATACAAATACCAGTACAAATACTTTAAATAATTTTTTTAACATGCCACTTCCCCTCAAATTTCAGCAAGTTACTTGCTCAATACACGGCCTAAAACCGTGACCTAAGAAATTTAGGCTCTGACAGGAGGGGCTGCTGAGGGAGGCGTTACCCAAACAGCAAGTGGTTTGGGTGATTGATAGAAAAGTTGGGGCAACAAAGAAAATGTTTGCGGTGCCTGAAAAGTCAGGTTGGTATTAAACGCTGGGGTAATCACGTCCTGGACCAGGCAATACGGGCAAGACTGCACCTTCACCAGATCGACCTGATCTTCAGTTTGTACTTGGATCTGAGCGTTAGAACCATCAGCAGAACAGATCTCCATTGCAAAACCTTGGCCGTGCTTCGCTAGCGATACCGCTTGAGAAAGGGCTGGCGCAAGCGCACTCATCGCAATTGCTACAGCAGCAATCCAGTGAATGAGGCGGTTTTTGCGGGAATTCATGATGTGTGGATTTTATCGGATTTTTTACAGGAATAGAAAAAGGGGGCTTGCGCCCCCTTCTTTTTGCTCAATTTTTGTTTTTGACTAGATTGAGCGATATTTTTACTTCTTCAGCTTACGCTGCAGCTGCTTTTTTCTTACCTGTGAACTTGCCAATTAATGGCCAGAACAGGAGAACCAAAGCTAGCGTTGTAATACCAGCTACTAAGTAGTTTGAGAAGAACACATCAACGCTACCTTGAGAAATCAACATCGACTGACGGAAAGAGTCTTCCGCGCGGTCACCCAATACCAAGGCCAAGACCATTGGTGCCATTGGGTAGTCGAGTTTCTTAAAGATGTAGCCGAGTAAACCAAAGCCCAACATCAACCAAACGTCAAATGTAGCGTTATGCACGGTGTAAGCACCAACTGCACAAATCACAATAATGACTGGGGCGATGATTGAGAACGGAATTCTCAAGATTGAGGCGAACAATGGAACGCAAGTTAATACAACAAACAAGCCCGCCAAGTTACCCAAGTACATACTAGCAATCAAGCCCCAAACGAAGTCTGGCTTCTCAACGAAGAGCAATGGTCCTGGTTGTAGACCCCAGATCAACAAGCCGCCAAGCAATACAGCTGCTGTTGGTGAGCCTGGGATACCTAAGGACAACATTGGGAGCAATGCAGCTGTACCTGCAGCATGGGCTGCAGTTTCTGGAGCAACAATACCCTCCATCTCGCCCTTACCGAAGTTCTCACCCTTCTTGGATACGCGCTTAGCAACGCCGTAAGCCATGAAAGAAGCTGGAGTTGCGCCACCTGGGGTGATACCCATCCAGCAACCAATCAAACAGCTGCGCAATGTAGTAGCCCAGTACTTTGGCAACTTCGCCCAAGTCTCGAGAACCACTTGACGACGAATCTTCGCAGCAGCACCCTTGAACTCGAGGCCTTCTTCCATCGACAACAGAATCTCGCCGATACCAAACAAACCAATCACAGCGATCAAGAAATCAAAACCACGCATCAGTTCGTGACTTCCGAATGTCAAACGTAATTGACCTGTAACCGTATCCATACCTACTGAAGCTAGAGCAAAGCCCAACATCATTGCAGAGATTGTCTTAAATGGTGATCCCTTGTTCATACCCACGAAGCTACAGAAGGTCAGCAAGTACACCGAGAAGAATTCGGGCGGACCAAATTGCAGAGCAAACTTCGCAACCAAAGGCGCCAAGAAGGTGATCATCACAATCGCAAAGAACGCACCCACAAATGAAGATGTGAACGCTGCTGTTAACGCTTCGCCAGCTTTACCTTCACGGGCCATTGGATAACCGTCAAAGGTAGTCGCAACAGACCAAGGCTCACCAGGAATGTTAAACAGAATAGATGTAATCGCACCGCCAAATAACGCACCCCAGTAAATACAGGAGAGCATGATGATTGCTGAAGTTGGCGGCATTGTGAAGGTCAATGGCAACAGAATCGCAATTCCGTTAGCGCCACCTAAGCCTGGCAATACGCCAATGATTACGCCGAGCGTTACACCAACGATCATCAACAGCAAGTTAAAGGGTGTCATTGCAACGGCAAAGCCGCTGAATAGAGCATTAATTTCTTCCAACTTGAACTCCTTCTTTTCTAATCTTTTTTAATAGTTATTATTTTTACTGCACGCCAATAAACTCAAGCGGGTTGATCCAGGAGCCATGTGGCAATGGAACTTGGAACCAGTACTCAAACATGAGGTACAAGGCCACACTCACGCCTACAGAAACTGCTGCTGCTTTCCATAGTGGGTATTTACCAAGCCAGACCATAAAGACGGCGATGTAGATAACAGAAGATACATAAATACCGATCAACTGAACCCCAAAAACAAACACAATCGCTGGCAATAAAACTGCCATCACTTGCTTGAAGGATTCTTTATCGACGAATGTTTCTGTCTCTTTCTTACCATCAACCACCACTGATTGATAGAGCGTCACCGAGCTAGAAAGCAAAATGATTAAGCTGATATAAAAAGGAAAATAGCCAGCCTCAGGACCGTCGCTACCCCAGCTAGCACCTAACTTAATGCTACCAACCATCACTACCAGACCTACTGCAATAAACAGTAATGAGGTAACGATATCCATCATCCTGACGCTAATCAGGGATTCTTGATTTGAATTATTTGTATGTTCAGACATGTGCTTCGTTCGCTAATAAATGGTTGATTAATACTGCTGCACTTTTTGTGTTGCTTTTTGCTTCAAATTTACGTTCAAAAAAATGGGACCTCCTCGCAGAGGCCCCAATTTCATCTTCAAATATTACTTGGCCAAGAAACCAGCTTCAGCCATCAACTGCTTGTGTAATGCCTCATTCAATGTCAACCAGTTGTTGAATTCTTTACCGGTCATGAATGTTTGATT
>JBJOEU010000191.1:0-3197 GCA_046049115.1 Pseudomonadota bacterium | reverse complement strand
ATTGCGTTGAGCAGCCTGAACTGAGCGAGCAATCACATTATTTTGAGTAGCCCAAGCATCAACCAAAATCTTAGCCACTTCAGAGCAATTTTTAATACACCTGAGAGTAGGCTGAGGACTCGCCCAATGCGATGGTCTTGAATGCGGCCACAAGTGAAATATCGCAATTTTTGTTTCTTTGTTTATTTTCAGAGAAATATCACCCGTACCCTGCTTTGTGACTCCGCAATCAGCCGACTCAATCATCTTGAGAGGGAAATTGAAAGTCATATTCAACACAATCCCAATACGCATCACAACACGCTTATTGGTAATCGTGTAGACCGCGGTTGATGCCATCAGATAAGCAAGCAAGGCAACTAGAGATAGGCCGATAGCTGAAAAAATCACAATTCTTAAGGAGGAGAAAAATATCGCGCTCAAGGATTCACCATCAGTAATACCTGTAACAATCTGATAGAGCAAAATCAAGCCAAAATAAATCAATAAGCCTTTGAGGTGAAACACTCGCAGAAGCATCGCCTTCACATCAGGCGAGCCTTGCCACAAAATACGCTCGCCCGCAGGTAGCTTCTCAGGAAGTCCCAGCTCCGGCTCAAACTCATGCTCTGGACTACTAGGAATGTTCAGACTCATATTAGCGGCTCCTGACGTTCAGGGGTGGCATACAGCGTGCCAGCACCGTAGTAGGCCATGATTTTCTCTTCTTCCAGCAAGGTAATTTCCTCTGGATTTTTTGTTTTTGGCACAGCCGCAAACTGATCCGCAAGGATTGATTTCACTTGAATGTCTTGCTTGCCAATACGTGAGAAATTGATTGGCAATAGGACTGTCGCACCCTTGACATCAAGCTCTAGGTAGCGAATCAGCATTTCCATATGATCAACCCAGACGTCTTTCACAACGCCTGCTTTATTACCGTCAGCGCCCATCACGCTCATACCAATCGGGTTAGTGTCTTGCTTTGCAATTGCAAAATCGCTTAATTTTCTCAGCGGACGAATTCGTGCATGACCCTCTAAATCGTAATCAACATGATCAGCGCGGGGTGCATAGGAGCCTGGCCCTACTCCCGCCAATAATGGATTGCCAATTGGGGCAATAGGAGCGCCATTCCATGGATGAATTGGCTCTGCTGAGAGCTGCTCCACATCTGGCGGAGTTTCTAAGGGGGCGTAATAAGTTTTACCAAATTCAGTGACATATTTCTTCGTCTTTGGCATACCTAAAATGCCATCCTCGCGCCGAACCTTACCAAAGCGTTCGGTTTCAAGCGGGAAACCCTCTCTCTTCCCTTCTAATGTTAGGTATATGACTAGACCAACAAAAAAAAGTAGAAATAGATAAAACACCAATTGAGCGACATCTATATATTGTGTAATTGCACCAGTACCCATTTTTCTCTCCTTCTTTAATAAACTAGCTTGGAAAATCCGCTAGGCCAAACTTACTCATTTTTGAAATTTCCAGGTTTCGCTTTTTGGCTACTAGTGGACCTAACGCTATCAAAGTAATAAACAACAAATAAATCTCAATGTGATAAACAAAGCTGTACCCGGTAGCAGGATTCATTAGCGTGGAACCAATCATTCCACCCATCGCTAAATCCGAAACGAGATCACGAATGACGCCACCCAGTGACATGCCAATTCCAGAGCAGGTTGCTGTTACTGCTCCCCAGGCGCCAATCACCATTCCAGTTTTATTCTCTTGATCCATGCTCATGGCAATAGTGAGTGTGCTTACTGCAAATAAACCTCCGCCAAAACCAATCAGAAGTGCGCCTAATCTAAAGAGATTGGCTGAACCTAATGGCTCTGAAAAAATCACCATGGAGAATGCAATCAGCCCAATCAGTAGGCCAACTGCAGAAATTCTGTAGGCGTTATAGCCCTTGCTGAGCCAACGTGCCGAGAGCGTAAATGCTAGTAATGATCCGCAGGCAATCAATGCAGTCAAAAAGCTAGTAGCGGACACATCCAATAAGAGTATTTCTCCACCATAAGGCTCCAAGATAATGTCTTGCATGCTAAAGGCGGTGGTACCCAATCCCAGCATGATTAGAAAGCGACGAACCTGTGGTGCCTGAATGAACTCGCTCCAACTTTGTGAAAATTTTGGCTGCGCAATAGAAGGTGCAGTATTTTTAGGTTGCCGCGCCTCTTGCTTCCACAAGGCAAACAGATTTAAAAGTAAGGTAATAAGAGCAACACCCTGAATCACCTTAATTAGCTGAATCGGGCTAAATGGGTCTAGGAAGACGCTAAACATCACACCACTTAAGACCATGCCGAATAGCAGCATGACATACATCATTGCCACAACACGGGGGCGATTTTTTGCGTCCGCCAAATCTGTAGCGAGCGCTAAGCCTGCAGTTTGAGTGGTTTGCATACCCGCGCCAACTAGTAAAAATGCCAATGCACTGCCAAGGTAGCTAAACCAAGCGGGCCAGTGAGTATCCCCAGATAGGATGATGAGTGCAAAAGGCATGATGGCTAAGCCACCAAATTGCAACCAAGTCCCGATCCAAATATACGGAACTCTTCTCCAGCCCAATATGGATCGATGGGTATCTGACTTATGACCGATCAAAGCTCTGAATGGGGCAAAGATTAATGGCAAGGCAACCATTAAAGCCACCATCCAAGCATCCATGTGAAGCTCAACAATCATGACTCGGTTTAATGTGCCGACCAATAAGGCAGTGGCCATGCCCACTGAAACTTGAAACAAAGACAGTCTTAAGAGGCGACTCAGAGGTAAATCTGGAGTAGCCACATCAGCAAAAGGCAAAAAGCGAGGATCAATCCTCGTCCATGTCTTAGCCATCTTAGACAGATTAATCATGATACTTTTTCAAGCTCCATGAGTTGTGACTTGTAAAAACCACTGGAGACCAATTGGGTATGGGGAATCCTCCAATCCACAAACCAAGGCGATTGATCAATGAGCTTACTCAGCTTCACTTGACTAATAGGCTCGATAAACGGTGCACGGTCCCTTCTAGGAAACAGACGGCCAACACGAATCATTACTTCGAGAGCTAAGGTACTTGGTGCGAAAGTAAATACAATCTTATTTGAAACTCGGGGCGCCAACTTCTCAAGTACCACCAACATATCAGCAGCACAGTAGTGAATCATGGAATCCATGCCCACAACGTAATCAAATTCACCTAAGCCCTCATCGAGCAT
>JBJOEU010000190.1:0-3204 GCA_046049115.1 Pseudomonadota bacterium | reverse complement strand
GCCGCTAAATCCAAAGATCCATTGCGTCGCCCAGAGCGTCGCAATGCGAGTGGCAACATCATTGCACCAGAAGGTCAAAAAAACTTTTCTAATGCGAAGGCTTTGCCTCAGCATGCAATTCATTTAGAGCGTCTGCTTCCAGAGTTGCTGAATTTCGAGCAGCCAGCTGACCGTGTAGTGAGTCGCTATTTCCGCTCTGAGCCTCAACTGGGTAATCGTGATCGCGCCTTGATTGCCGAGAGTGCTTTTGCCATCCTGCGTCGTAAGAATGAGTTTTCACAATTTGCCTCCAGCGGCGAGGGCTCACAAGCTAGGCGCTTAGCCCTATTGGGTTTGCTGTCCGCTCTCTCTGAGGGCGGTCTGGGCTCTGCTAACCGTGCAGAGAGCGCCATTGCCGACTTAGCTCATGTGCTAAAAACAGGTGAGTACGAATGGTTACAGCGTTTTGCAACAGTGGATCCATCGGCACTAAATCCTTTGGTGCGCAATAATTTGCCTGAATGGCTTTGGGATGCGTTTGGAAAATATCCCGGTGAAGAAACGCGCGAAGCATTAGCTAAGTCACTCATGCATCCAGCCCTGTTGGATTTGCGTGCCAACACCATGAAGACAACTCGCGAGCAATTGCTTGCAGAGATGAACGCACTTGGTGGCCGCTATCAAGCCATTCCAACTCCGTATGCACCTGATGGTGTTCGCATTATAGGTAAGCCCGCTTTGCAAAATACCGTCAGCTTTAAGACGGGAATGTTTGAGGTTCAAGACGAAGGTAGTCAGCTATTGGCTTACTTACTCGCCCCCAAGCGTGGCGAGATGGTGGTGGACTTTTGTGCTGGCGCCGGTGGCAAGACTTTGGCTATTGGGGCAATCATGCGCTCCACAGGCCGTTTGTACGCCCTGGACACATCTGAACGTCGCTTAGCCAATTTAAAGCCTAGACAAGCCCGTAGCGGCCTTTCTAATGTGCATCCTGTCTGGATTGATAGTGAGAATGATTCCAAGATCAAGCGCTTGGCTGGGAAGATTGATCGTGTCTTGGTAGATGCTCCTTGCAGCGGTATGGGTACATTGCGACGCAACCCGGACCTTAAATGGCGCCAGACACCAGAAGGTGTTTTGGAGCTCAATCAAAAGCAGATGAATATTTTGGCCTCTGCAAGCCGTTTGCTTAAACCAGGCGGTCGCTTGGTTTATGCCACCTGCAGCCTGTTGCCACAAGAAAACCAGCAAATCGCAGAGGATTTCTTAGTAAAGCATCCTA
Source organism: Pseudomonadota bacterium (assembly GCA_046049115.1). GTDB lineage: Bacteria > Pseudomonadota > Gammaproteobacteria > Burkholderiales > Burkholderiaceae > Polynucleobacter. The sequence goes on along the minus strand of JBJOEU010000190.1, from coordinate 1,943 downwards.
ATTTTGAGGTTGTTCCTGCAGCTGAAGTTCTTAAGCCATTGTTTCCAAAAGATAAAATTCCTTTGGGCTGTAGTCCTGACAATCCTTGGTGGCAGTTATGGCCGCATATTCATGGGACAGATGGCTTCTTTGGAGCCGTTTTTCAGAAAAAAGCGGCTGTTTCTACAGCAACTGTCGATAAAGATGATGAAAAGCCGGTAAAAGTCAAAAGCAAGAAAGCGGATAAAGAACTAAAATAGGGTTTTAGACCTCACTGGGATACCCTTTTGAACACAGCTTCTGGTTTTGATTTATTCCTTAATTGGCTTTCTCATGGCTATTTAAACTGGGCTTGGTGGCAAATCCTGGTTTTTACTTTGCTTGCTACCCACATCACCATTGCTGCGGTGACTATTTTCTTGCATCGTTGTCAAGCGCACCGTGCTCTGGAATTGCATCCCATTGTGTCCCACTTTTTCCGTTTTTGGCTATGGCTCACAACCGGCATGGTGACCAAAGAATGGGCGGCTATTCATCGCAAACACCATGCCAAGTGCGAGACTGTTGATGATCCGCATAGCCCGCAAGTTTTGGGCATCAAGACTGTGCTTTCTCGTGGCGCTGAGTTATATAAAAACGAGTCACGCAATCAAGAGACCTTAGATAAGTTTGGTCATGGCACGCCAGATGATTGGCTTGAGCGCAAGCTCTATGCAAAGTATTCATGGCAAGGCGTAGCCTTGATGTTGATCATCGACGTGTTCTTATTCGGTGCAATTGGTTTGACTGTGTGGGCAGTACAGATGTTGTGGATTCCCATTACTGCCGCTGGAGTTATTAATGGTATTGGGCACTTCTGGGGTTACCGTAATTACGATAATGAAGATGCCTCAAGAAACATCTTGCCTTGGGGTATTTTGATTGGTGGTGAAGAGTTGCATAACAATCACCATACCTTCGCTACAAGCGCTAAGCTTTCTAGTAAGTGGTATGAGTTTGACATTGGTTGGATGTACATTCAGATCATGAGTGCTGTTGGCTTGGCAAAAGTCAAAAAGATTTCTCCAAAGCCAGTGTTGAGCGACTTACGTCCTGCAGATCAAAACACACTCGAAGCCATCATTGCCAACCGTTATGAAATTATGGCCCGCTACAGCAAGACCTTGAGCGCCTTCTTCAGTAACGAAGTACAGCACATGCAGGTATTAGCAGCTCATTTAAAGGATGCGCGTACCTGGTTGGGTAAAGATGAATCTCGTTTAACTGCAGAAGAAAAAATGAAACTGGAAGAGTTGATGGCAACTAACGCGCAGCTACGAAAGATGATTGAGATGCGTCGTGACTTACAGGCCATCTGGGGCCGATCTAACGCTACAGGTGACCAGCTCCTGACTCAGTTACATGTTTGGTGTCAGCATGCTGAAGAGAGTGGTTTGTCGAGTTTGCGTGATTTCTCTTTGAGGTTGCGTCGCTACGCTTAAGGAAATTGAAGGCAATAAAAAACCCGCTGATGTAGCGGGTTTTTTATTTGCTGAAATAAATATCTAGTAGATAAATTACTTAAGCTTGGTTTCTTTATAAGCAACATGCTTGCGAATAGTTGGATCAAACTTCATGATCTCCATTTTCTCAGGCTTTGTACGCTTGTTTTTTGAAGTTGTATAGAAGTGACCAGTACCAGCTGATGACTCTAACTTGATTTTTTCTCTGCCGCCTTTAGCCATTTGTGCGCTCCTTAAATTTCGCCACGTGCACGAAGATCAGACAACACAGCATCGATGCCGTTTTTGTCGATAACGCGCAAACCAGCATTGGTTAAGCGCAAGCTAATCCAGCGGTTTTCAGATTCAACCCAAAAGCGACGATTTTGCAAATTCGGCAAAAAGCGACGCTTCGTTTTATTGTTTGCATGGGATACATTGTTGCCAACCATCGGCTTCTTCCCAGTGACTTGGCAAACTTTT
>JBJOEU010000189.1:0-4229 GCA_046049115.1 Pseudomonadota bacterium | reverse complement strand
TGAATGATGGCGATACATAAAGCCAGTATGAGTGCGTAATGCCCAAATTCAGGAATCATTATTTATTTCCATTTTTTTGAGCCTGCTCTAAAGCATGCTGCGCTTCTGGAGGCATATAGTTTTCATCGTGCTTAGCCAATACTTCGCTGGCAACAAATTGTCCGCTTGGATCAAGGCGACCTTGAATCACTGCACCCTTACCCTCTTTAAACAAATCCGGAAGAATGCCAGTGTATGCCACCGGAATATCTTTCACCGTATCGGTAATCACAAAGTTCACCGTTAAACCATTTCGCTTAACCGATCCATCCTTGACCATGCCACCAATACGGAAGACTTGACCAGCTGGTGACTTACCAGCAGCTACCTCACTCGGGGTGACGTACAGAGCAATATTACTATTGAGGGCATTCAAGATTAATACCGCCGCGACACTAATGGCAATCAATGCGCCAACAATCATGGCAGCTCGCTTATGTCGTGGTTTCACTTGCTACCCTTTTGATCGAACTGCTCAGCCAACACTTCACGCTGCAGTCTGCGTACGATTGTCTTTTGGCGCGCGCGGACAGCCAGAGGCTCTAACAAGAACACCAAGGCGCAAGCACCAAAGCTACACCACACATATAGGGCATAACCGCCCATGGCAAAGAATTCAGCCGAACTATTCCACATCAGTGCTTCACCTCATTTAATTGCCTAACCCAGTCAGTATGGGCCTCACGCTCCAAAATGATGGCACGCACACGCATTAACCCTACTGCAATTGAGTACATCCATAAGCATAAAGCCATTAAGAGCATCCCCCAAAGCATGGTCTGGGCCATGGCGGGTGCCTTGGTTAGCGAAACAGAGGCGCCTTGGTGGAGGGTATTCCACCATTTCACTGAAAAATAAATAATCGGCACGTTGACCACGCCCACCAGAGCCAAGATCGCGCCCGCTTTATCAGCGCGGCGAACATTATCAATGGAGGCCTGCAAGGCAATAAAACCAAGATACAAGAAGAGCAGGATTAATTCCGAAGTTAGGCGTGCGTCCCACACCCACCAAGCGCCCCACATAGGCTTTCCCCAAAATGCACCAGTCCACAGGGATAAGAAAGCCATCCAGGCGCCGATCGGGGCCAAGGCCTGAGCCATCATGGCCGATAGACGAGTATTAAATATGAGGCCTAATCCCGCCCATGCAGCCATCACCACATAGATGAACATGGACATCCAAGAGACGGGCACATGAACAAAAATGATGCGATAACCCTGACCTTGCACTGCATCTACTGGTGCCACAAAGAAACTAACCCACAAGCCGGCAGCTCCAAAAATAAAGGTGAGCGCCCAGAACCAAGGAATCATTTTTCCAGCCAGTGGATAAAAAGCACTTGGACTTGAGAATTTGAACCAGTTCGTCACTTGACTAGAAGATAAATTATTTACATTACTCATTCGATAGCAATCTTTACAGCGCTTGCACTAACCCAAGGTACAAATGCTAATGCCAAAATCAATAAAGCGCCTAGCAGTGAAAAATGCCCCGTGATATCAAGTCCTACGCTGCTAGCGTATACGGCACCTGCCCCAAAAATTAATACTGGAATATAGAGCGGCAAGATCAGGAGACTCATCAATACGCTGCCACCCCTCACCCCAAGAGTGAGAGCCGCCCCAACCGAGCCTAGCAATGATAAAACAGGTGTTCCGAGTAATAAGGCTGCCATCAGCACCTTTAAAGATTGGGCATCTAAGTCAAACTGAATGCCGATCACCGGGGCTAACAAAACCAAAGGTAGTCCACAAACCAGCCAATGGGCGACGATCTTGCCAAATACTAAGGCGGTAAATGAATTCGGGGATAGGACCAGTTGTTCTAGGGTCCCGTCTGCGTAATCAGCCGCAAACATCCGCTGTAAACCGAGCAAGGTTGAGAGTAAGGCCGCGACCCAAATTACGCCAGGCGCAATCTTTCTCAACAAGGCAGTATCAGCACCAATCCCCAATGGGAATAAGCTCGTCACAATCACAAAGAAAAATAATGCGGTAAGAACCTCGCTCTTGCGACGCATTACTAGCAAGAGATCGCGATGGACAATGGCGATAAAAGCGTTCATAGGTCCAGTACCCGCAGACCGGAAATAGCTAAGGACTGATGACTAGTCAGTACGACCAAACCGTTACTCTCAAGATGCTCGACAATCAAATCTTGCAACTCCCCCACGGCATGGGTGTCTAAAGCATTAAAGGGTTCATCTAAAATCCAGACCTGTGCTCGTCTCGTAAGCATACGTGCCATCAAAACACGTTTTTTCTGTCCGGCTGATAAACAATTGACAGGCAGGTCTTCGCGCCCCTTCAGGCCAAAACGCCACAAGCAAGCAAAAGTATCTTGCTCAGAAAGTGCGATACCATCGATCGCCGCATACATACGTAGATTCTCAATCGCACTGAGATCTTCTTTCAGAGCATCTCGATGACCCAAAAACAAGAGTTTGCTGTGGAATTCCGATACTTGTTTCTTAATGGGATGACCACACCACAGCACCTCTCCAGACTCAGGAGAAGCCAAACCGGTGAGCAAGCGTAATAGGCTTGTTTTACCAACGCCATTTTCGCCACGAACATGGAGGCACTGCCCAGCAAATAGCTGTAAATCAAGACCGGAAAAAAGCGTCCTATCGCCACGCACGCAAGTGATTTGCCGAGCCTCGAGGGCTGCAGTTGCAGATGCTGGGAAGGAGGAATTGGTCGTTGTCATTAGAAGCAATGGCTTGAAATAAACCACCTCAGGCATTGTCCAAGAGCCACATGGGGCTGTCAAACAAGCTAAAAATGGTCTTAAAGAAATAAATTTCTTTTAATTCAAGCGCTTAGACAATTATATGCGGAGTGAGGGGGAAGCACCCCTCACTTGAATCAGGAGGCTATTCAGGCTTAATACCGGCACTTTTAATGATCTTGCCCCAGCGGACTGACTCTTTCTTCTGAAACGCTCCAAAAGCCTCGGGTGACATGGCGTAATACTTCGCCCCCTCTGACCCGCAGGGGCAAATAAGCCGATCCAATTTTTGACATCGAATCCAGGTAGCGTCTCACTGATACTTGGCAAATCAGGCATCGAAGGATCTCTTGTGGCGCCTGTCACCGCCAAGCCACGCAATTTATCGCTCTTTACATAAGGCAGAATCGTAGGCATCGTAGCGAACATCAATTGAGTTTGACCACCAATTAAATCCGTAATTGCCAATGCATTCCCTTTGTAAGGAATATGCGTCATATCCACCTTTGCAGTGAGAATAAAAAGCTCTCCTGCCAAATGACTAGCGGTACCAATACCGCCCGACCCGTAAGATACTTTTCCTGGGTTAGCTTTGATATAGCTAATAAGCTCACTAACATTTTTCACTGGGACACTAGGATTCACAGCCAACAAACCTTCGGCATCAAGCACAAAAGCTACCGGTACAAAATCCTTGAAGGGATCATAGGGCATGCTCTTCACTAAATAGGGATTTACTGCATGCGTTCCAATACTGCCCATAATCAAGGTGTAGCCATCTGCCGGTGATTTAGCCACAAAATCAGCCCCGATATTTCCTCCGCCACCCGTTTTGTTTTCCACTATCACCGGCTGCCCAAAAGCCTCGCTTAATCCCTGGGCAATGATTCGTGAAAACCCATCAGCGATACCACCCGTAGCAAATGGAGAAATGATTTTAATTTGATGATTTGGATAAGTGGCTACTTGAGCCATCGCAGCTTGATGAGTAAACAAACTTGCGCCAACAATGAGGGTCAGGAGTAATTTTTGCATATTATTTTTCTGAAGATATTTGAGGGAGTGGTGCAACTGATAGACCTTGCACCTGATATTGACGAATAAGATCAGCCACCAAGCCAGATCTAATGAATTCTTCTACACAGGTATTCAAAAATTCAATCGACTCTAGGTGATTTTTTTGTGTGGCAATCGCTTGCTGTATTCCAGTAAATTGGCCATCCAGAATTCTAGATCCAGGAATACTTTGAGAAGTGGCAACTAGGCCAGTTCTCAAACCTGCCAAAGCATCTAATTTCTCCCTAACGAATAATTCATTGCTAGCTTTCACACTATCAGCATGGACTAAGCTGGCATGTTTGAGATTACGCTGCAACCAAAGGTCATAAGCACTTTTATAAAAAGATGCGATCCTCATTCCCGGTTGGTCTACCTGTGACAACTCAGTTATTGGTGAG
>JBJOEU010000188.1:0-3214 GCA_046049115.1 Pseudomonadota bacterium | reverse complement strand
GTTGATATAAATGGGGGACCAACTGCAATCGTATCGTTCGTAATGCGGACTAAAGCACCTCTTTCAATACAAGCCTCTAAAGTCTTCATAGCCCGTAATCCCGGCTTACCAGCAATCGGAACTAAATCGACTGCGCCAGAAAGACCAAAATTACGGATATCTAGTAAACCTGTTTTTCCTTTGAGAGCATGTAAGGAATTTTCTAAGACCGGTTCTAGCGCCTTAGCGCGATTCACTAAATCATCGGATTCAAAAATATCCAGTACGGCATGAGCAGCTGCCGTGGGAATGGGATGGCCAGAGTAGGTGTAACCGTGGAAGAATTCAATTGCTTGCTCTTGACCACCTTGACCCATAACCGCGTCATAAATATCGCCGCGTACCAATACGCCACCCATCGGAATCACGCCATTGGTAATGGCTTTCGCAAAGGTGATCATGTCAGGCGTCACACCAAAACGATCTGCACCAAAGTTCGCCCCTAAGCGCCCGAAGCCCGTAATGACCTCATCAAAAATCAGCAAGATGCCATGCTTTGTACAGATGTCCCGAATCTTCTGCAAATAACCTTGTGGGGGTACCAGCACTCCTGTTGATCCTTGCACTGGTTCCAAGATCACTGCAGCGATCGTGTTGGCGTCATGCAAAGTGACGATATTTTCTAGCTCATCGGCTAAGTGGGCGCCCCACGTAGGCTGTCCTTTTGAGAAAGCCATTTGCGAGAGATTGAAAGTGTGCGGCAGGTGATCTACGCCCGGCATCATCATTCCAGCAAATGCTTTTCGATTGGCCACAATGCCACCAACGGAGATGCCACCAATACCAACACCGTGATAAGCGCGCTCGCGCCCAATCATCCTAAAGCGTGAGGCATTACCCATGCAGCGATGATAGGCTACCGCCATTTTGAGCGCAGTATCTACCGCCTCAGATCCAGAGTTGGTAAAAAATACTTTATCCAGGCCTGTCGGCGCCATATCAACAATGCGACTAGCCAAAGTAAACGTAGCCTCACTTGCCATCTGAAATGCGGGGCAGTAATCCATAGTCTCATACTGCTTTTGAATAGCTGCACCAATACGTGGATCAGCATGCCCCAATGGGGAGCACCATAAGCCCGATAATCCATCAAATAGTTTTCGACCGTGGTCATCGAAGTAGTAAGCTCCTTTAGCTGATTGCATCACTTTTGGATTCTGATGAAAGTAACGATTTGGTGTGTATGGCAGCCAGTAGGCCGACATGTCAATAGCTGAAGGAGTCTTAAGTGCTGCAGTCATAGTTGTCTCAATTTAACTTTTATTATTCGCTTTACACCCCTTGGGTGGTTTCCAATACTATATTACCTAATTACCTCATCACCTATTTACTCACTGGATAAATACATGAACTTATTGAACCGTTTTTCAAAACCATTCATCGGGCTCGCAATCATCTCAAGCTTGTTTGGACAAGTGATGGCTGCCCCAGATACAGATTGGCCTAAAAAACCAATCGTCGCCGTTTTGTCATTTCCTGCAGGCGGCTCTACCGACGTATTTGCGCGTGCCGTATCAGCACCATTAGGTGAAGCGCTCGGACAAGCGATTGTGATTGAAAATAAACCTGGTGCAGGTGGCATGATTGGCTTAGGTGCGGCAGCCAAAGCCGCTCCCGATGGGTACACCATCCACATCAGTGCGATGACCAATCAATCCATTTCACAAGCGCTCTTTAAAAATCCTCCAGCAGATCTCACAAAGGATTTTGCGCCTGTTGCTCTCATCGGCACAATCCCTCACCTGATTGTTGTTAACCCAACAGTTCCCGCTAAAAACTTGCCTGAGTTAATTGCATTTATCAAATCCAAAAAGGGTGACTTTAATTACGCATCTCAGGGTAATGGCAGCCTCTCCCACTTGGAGTCCACTCTGTTTATGCAGCGCATTGGAGCCACTGGCACTCATATTCCCTACAAAGGTAGCTCCTTCGCATTGCCCGATTTAATTGCCGGCAATACACTCATGATGTTTGATAGCGTGACAGCATCACTACCGCATATCCAGAGTGGTAAGTTACGTCCCATCGCAATTGCTGCAGCAGAGCGCTCACCATTGATGCCTACTGTCCCTACTTTAGGACAAGATGGCATGAAACAGTTTGATGTGGAAAACTTCTATGCAATTTATGTACCCAAAGGCACCTCTCCAGTCATTATTGCTAAGCTCGAAAGAGAAATTCGGAAGATTTTGACTAATCCTGATTTCAAAGCGCGTCTTGCTACCCAAGGCATTCATCCGCAATTTGCTAACCCTGAGCAATTGACTGTGATTACTCAAAGCGAGCATGACAAGTGGGCAAAAGCAGTCAAATCAGCCAACGTTAAAATTGACTGATTAATCATCTCCCTTGCCCACACCTTCCTATTAAGTAGATTAGACCCATGTTAATTTCCCCTCCCTTTGGTGGCGGCCGTGCCCCAGTCCTTGCTAAGAATGCAGTTGCCAGTTCACAGCCATTAGCCACTCAAGCAGGTATTGAGGCCTTGCAAAACGGCGGCAATGCGGTTGATGCAGCCTTAGCTACTGCGATCACACTCACTGTAGTGGAACCTACTATGAATGGTCTTGGTGGTGATGGCTTTGCATTGATTTGGGATGGTAAAAAACTGCATGGCATGAATGCCTCTGGTCGTGCCCCTGCGGCTTGGACCCCAGAGTATTTTTCTGGCAAAAGTGCAATGGATTTGATTGGCTGGAATACCGTGACGGTGCCTGGCATGGTTTCAGGTTGGATTGAGTTATCTCGTAAGTTTGGCAAGCTGCCTTTTGCACAACTTTTTAAACGTGCCATTGACTATGCTGAAAATGGCTTTCCAGTTTCACCGGTCATTGCTCGTCAGTGGCGCGAGGCGATTCCCATTCTGAAAAATGAACCTGGTTTTAGTGAATCATTTTTAATTGATGGCAAAGCGCCATCTGCCGGTCAACTCTGGCGCTACCCCGCCCAAGCCAATACATTACGTGAAATCGCCAACACAGAAGGTGAATCTTTTTACACCGGTAAGTTAGCCCAAAGCATGGTCGACTTTGCTCAAAGCACAGGCGGCTGTTTCACGATGGCAGATTTTGCTGCTAATCAAACAGACTGGGTTGAGCCTTTGGCGTTTGACTATGGTGATTACACCTTGCATGAGATTCCTCCCAATGGTTCGGGCATTGTGGCGCAGATGGCG
>JBJOEU010000187.1:0-3236 GCA_046049115.1 Pseudomonadota bacterium | reverse complement strand
GATCAGTTTCGATGTCCCAAATACTCGGAGTAGCAAAAGTGGATACCTGGGTGATTTTTTCAATCACGGGCATGAACTCACGGGCAGCCAATTCTTCCTTAATCAGAACTAACTCGCCTGCGGGTATGGTGGTGGCGTTATCAAACCAACATAATTCCTTACCCGACTGATCCATAAGCGAGATTCCGGCGCTCGGCGCGGTAATCGGAAATGCTCTTACTGGATAGACGCCAACATGACGATTTCCAGTTGCATCAGTAAACAATAGTCGGCCAAGGGAATCACGCTCTAAGGTGCATGTCTTTTGATGCTGGCTCATACCCCGCCCCCAGTTTCTTTAGCAAATGCTTGCAAGCCCTCTGGCTTGTGCTCACCTACATCAATGCTTTCACCAATGGCGCCACCTTCAACCAACTCTGCGGCATGGCGCAATTGAGCTTGATACAGAGCGAAGTAAGCGCCCTGTGCATCCATCAACTCATCATGCGAACCAATCTCCACAATCTCGCCTTTATCAAGCACGACCAAGCGATCTGCTTTTCTTAAAGTAGAGAGACGATGGGCAATCGCAATCGTAGTGCGACCCTTAACCAAATTATCCAAAGCGCGCTGAATTTCTTTTTCAGTAGTGGTATCTACAGATGAGGTGGCTTCATCCAAGATCAGAATGCTTGGATTAATCAACAGGGCACGTGCAATTGAAATACGTTGACGCTCACCACCCGAAAGGGATTGGCCGCGCTCACCTACTAATGAGTCATAACCCAGCGGTAGTCGCAGAATAAATTCATGCGCATGTGCAGCTCGGGCTGCTTCAATAATTTCCTCGCGAGTAGCCTCTGGCTTTCCATACGCAATATTTTCTGCAATCGTGCCAAAGAATAAAAATGGTTCTTGTAAAACCAATCCAATCCGTTTTCGATAATCAGCAATTTTGATGCTGCGAATGTCGCGCCCATCCAAGGCAATCGAACCAGCGCTCACGTCATAGAAGCGGCAAATCAAATTTACCAGCGTGCTCTTACCGGAGCCACTATGGCCCACTAAGCCAATCATTTCTCCAGGGGCAATATCCAAATCAATCCCTTTAGAAACGGCACGATTGCCATAGCGGAAACCCACGCCCCGCAGGGAGATATGACCCTTCACTGCGCCCAAGGGCGCTGGATTAATCGGCTCAGGAACACTCGAGACATGATCCAAGATATCAAAAATGCGCTTAGCTCCAGCTGCGGCTTTTTGCGTATGCGAAACGATGCGACTCATTGAATCTAAGCGAATGTAAAAACGTCCGATATAAGCAAGAAATGCAATCAACACACCAACAGTAACCTTTTGATGTGCAACCTGCCAAATACCAAAACCCCACACGACCAAGAGGCCAGTTTCGGTTAACAGCGTGACTGTTGGGGAGAACAATCCCCATACGCGGTTGACGCGATCATTGATTTGTAAATTGTGTTTATTGGAATCTACAAAGCGTTTGAGCTCACGATCTTCTTGAGCAAATGCTTTGACTACCCGAATCCCTGGAATCGTATCTGCCAAAATATTAGTTACTTCAGACCAAACGCGGTCAATCTTTTCAAAACCAAATCGCAACTTATCGCGCACCACATGAATCATCCAAACGATAAATGGCAACGGCGCCAAAGTGACTAGGGCCAGCAGAGGATCAATTGATACCAAAATTGCCGCCGTCATCGTAATCATGATCACGTCGGTTGCAAAATCCAAAGCATATAAAGATAAAAATACGCAGATACGATCTGTCTCAGCGCCAATACGTGCAATTAAGTCGCCAGTTCTTTTGCCACCGAAATACTCCAAGGACAATTTGAGTAAGTGCTCAAAAGTCGTATTACGCAGATCTGCGCCGATGCGCTCACTCACCAATGCAAGTAAATAGGTTTTCCACCAACCGAGGCCCCAAGCAACAATGGCTGCAGCAAAGAGGGCAAGCAGGTATTTGGCCGCTAAATCAAAGTCAATCGGATTGCCTTTTTCATATGGGATCAATACATGATCCATCAAGGGCATTGTTAAATAAGGTGGAATCAGTGTTGCGCCAGTTGAGAGCAAAGTCAGGACAAAACCTAGTGCGAGCTCTTTTTTATAGGGGCGCGCAAAGCGCCATAACTTAAATAAAGTCCAAGTTGATGGAGGGGCATCCTCCTCTGGATCGCACGTTGGGCAAGCGTCTGAGTTGGCAGGCTTAGGGCTTAAACATACCGGGCAAACCTGCTTATCGTATTCAGAAGCCTCGGGCTCATTACTGAGCTGATCACCACTGATTAACTGCCTAAAGCTACTCTGCAGGCGCAATACCTGGGGATTAACAGCCAACGTGAAGTACCAAAGTCGGAGCAAACTGGTCTCAGACTCCAGTTTGAGATGCCCTACTCCAGCGTGATCACCATGCAAAAGATGGGCTCCGGAGCTAATCGGCCAGAATTCTGAGCGAACACCATCACTCCAAAATAGACCCGTAGGTATCAAGCAAAGCAGGCTTTTTTCAAAGCGCATTTGACCGTCAAGGTCAAGCTCAACCCATGCCAGTATGGAGTTAAGGTCTTTTACTGGAGATTGAGGAGCTTCTAAAACGCTAGCCCAATGACTTGGCGAAGGGGGAGCGGATGGAGAAATTTCTGGCTTCATTAGTCTTAAAAGTATAGTGGAGCTAGATTTTTTAGATTTAGTAAGACTGTCAACTTTAGTGGGTAGAAAGCCGTTAAATTGGCAAGGCAGGCTTTTTTATGCATTTTTGCTAATTTTGTGGATTTTGAATAATTACTAGAACCAGAGAGACAGTCTGAGACATCTCCGCCCTCATTTTCTATGGTGGCGCTGAGATCCCCAACTCCACATATGCCCCAATTACTAGATAAAACCATTGAGATCTTGAGTGTCAAGCATCTTCGCGGTCCTAACATGTGGACTTACCATCCCGTTATTGAAGTTTGGCTCGATATTGGTGAATTAGAAGATTTCCCCTCCAACCTCATTCCTGGGTTTTATGACCGTCTTGTTCGAGCTCTTCCCAGCCTGCAAGAACACCGTTGCAGCTATGGTGAAGCTGGTGGATTTCTAAAAAGAGTTGAGGAAGGCACTTGGCCTGCTCACATCCTTGAACACCTCACCCTAGAGTTACAAAATTTAGCCGGCATTCCCGGTGGCTTTGGTAAAGCGCGTGACGGTGATCGTCGCGGTGTTTATAAAGTGATGGTGAGCGCGAT
>JBJOEU010000186.1:0-3240 GCA_046049115.1 Pseudomonadota bacterium | reverse complement strand
CTCAAGCGCGGCATTATTGTTCGTCCAGTTGGCAATTACGGTTTGCCACAATGGTTGCGTATTTCTATTGGCTTGCCACAAGAGAATGCAGCCTTTATTGCTGCCCTTAAAGATATTTTGGCTCAGCAGTAATTTAATACCAATTAGATAAATTTCATAAGCCAATGGCCATCATTAATCCATCTAGTAATTACGGTACCGTCGCGATTGTTGGTGTTGGCCTCATTGGCGCTTCCTTAGGTCTGGCATTAAAAAAAGCAGGTGTGGTTAATCAGGTCTTGGGTGTCGGCCGTAGTGCCCCAAATCTAGATCAAGCCCTCAAGATGGGCGCTATAGATGCTGTAGTCGACCTGGCTGAGGCAGCTGAGCAAGCTGACGTAATTGTGCTGTGTATGCCAGTGGCGCAGATGCGCGCAGCCTTTGAAGTCATCGAACCTCATCTTGAACCTAGAACAATGATTACCGATGCAGGCAGTACCAAGGGCGATGTCATTTTGGCTGCCAAAGAAGTCTTGGGTAAAAAAGCTTGTCAGTTTGTACCGGCTCATCCGATTGCAGGTGGTGCGCAACATGGTGCTAGCGCTGCGAAGGCGGATTTATTCGCGGGTAAGCAAACTATTCTTTGCCCACTACAAGAAAACTCTCCGCAAGATACGGATTTAATTGAAGGCTTTTGGCAGTCAGCCGGCTCTATTGTTAAAAAGATTTCTTGTGTCCAGCATGATGCGATCTATGCGGCGGTCTCTCATTTGCCACATCTGCTGTCTTATGCATTAATGGCCAGCGTTGTGAATTCAGAAGATGCAGATCAAAAGCTTAGTCATGTGGGCGCAGGCTTTAAAGATTTCACACGCATTGCAGCTTCGAGCCCAGAGATGTGGCGTGATATTTGCCTGGGTAATCGCACCGCAGTTCTCAAAGAGCTTGATCAATATTTACTCATCGTGACCCACATGCGTAAATTGATTGCTGAGAATGATGGTGCAGGCCTAGAGAAGTTATTCAACAAGGCCAGCAAAGCACGTCAAGATTTGGACATACTTTGATGAGTGGTTTGCCGGATATCAAAATTGGACCATTCAAGCGAGCACAAGGCTCAATTGTTTTGCCAGGGTCAAAAAGTATTTCTAATCGAGCTTTGTTACTAGCTGCTCTGTCTTCAGGCACAACAACCCTCAAAAATTTACTAGATGCTGACGATACCCAGGTAATGCGTAATGCGCTTCGTCAGTTAGGTTTGTCTGTAACTGATCAAGCTGACAAAGTCTGTGTGGTTGTAGGTTGTAGTGGCAAGTTCCCAGTGCAAAGTGCAGATCTCTTTATGGGTAATGCGGGTACGGCTATTCGTCCGCTAACAGCGGCCCTTGCCATGCAAGGTGGTAACTACCGTTTATCAGGTGTGCCCCGGATGCATGAAAGACCTATTCGAGATTTGGTAGATGGTCTGCGCCAAGTCGGCGCCAAGATTGATTACGAATTACAAGAAGGTTATCCGCCGATCCAGATTCTTGCTGCTGATATTGAAATTAAAGATGTTGTGAAGGTGCGCGGTGATGTCTCTAGTCAGTTCTTGACAGCCTTGCTGATGGCTTTGCCTTTGGTTGCGAAAGATCCTGTCAGGATTGAGGTGATTGGTGAGTTAATTTCTCGTCCTTATATCGACATCACACTCAAGCTCATGACGCGCTTTGGTGTCAAAGTAGCTTGTCCTGATGCGCAGTCATTTGTGATTCCTGCTAAGACTTCTGAAGCGGTATATCAAAGCCCCGGAGTACTTTCTGTTGAGGGTGATGCATCTTCCGCTTCTTACTTCTTGGCGCTTGGCGCGATTGGTGGTGGACCAGTACGTGTCTTAGGGGTTGGTAGCGAGAGTATTCAAGGTGACGTTGCCTTTGCTGATGCACTAGCTTTAATGGGTGCGAAAATTTCATCGGGCGAAGATTGGATTGAAGTTGCTGGCGTTAAGAATGCCAATGGTAAGCTCAATGGCATCACAATCGATTGCACAGAGATTCCGGATGCGGCAATGACTTTGGCTGTTGCAGCTTTGTTTGCTGAAGGTCCTACGCGTTTGAACAATATTGCTAGCTGGCGCGTTAAGGAAACGGATCGTATTGCAGCGATGGCGAAAGAGTTGAAAAAAGTTGGCGCTATCGTTGAGGAGGGTGCTGATTACATCATGGTGCAAGCCCCTCAATCGCCCGCTGACTGGAAGTCTCCCGCTGAGGGCATCGATACTTACGATGACCATCGCATGGCAATGTGCTTCTCATTGGCTGCCTTTGGTCCCAATGCCCTACAGATCAATGATCCCAATTGTGTTGCCAAAACCTTCCCCACTTACTTTGCTGAATTTGCAAAGATTGTCTCCTAAAAGTCTTTTTTGATGAATTTCCCTCCAGTTATCGCGATTGATGGACCTACT
Source organism: Pseudomonadota bacterium (assembly GCA_046049115.1). Lineage (GTDB taxonomy): Bacteria > Pseudomonadota > Gammaproteobacteria > Burkholderiales > Burkholderiaceae > Polynucleobacter. The sequence continues at coordinate 815 of JBJOEU010000186.1, read as the reverse complement.
GCCTCTGGCAAGGGGACGGTAGCTTCTTTGGTCGCGGAGCAGCTGGGTTTTCATTACTTGGATAGTGGGGCGCTTTATCGCTTGGTTGCGCTTGGCAGTCAAAAAGCATCCATCGATCCTAAAAACGGCCCAGAACTCGGTATTTTGGCCAAAAAACTGGTGATTTCATTCAAAAATGGCCAAATTTTGCTCAATTCGGAAGATGTCACGGATGCCATTCGTACGGAAAGTATTGGTTTGCTAGCTTCCGCGATAGCGGTGCATCCAGAAGTTAGGCAGGCTTTAGTGAGCGTTCAGCATGGTTTTAGGCTTACTCCGGGCTTGGTTGCTGATGGTCGCGACATGGCAAGCGTGATTTTTCCTGATGCTGTCTTGAAGATTTTCCTCACTGCAACAGCTGAGGCTAGAGCAGAGCGTCGGTATAAGCAATTGATAGCTAAGGGAATTTCTGCTAAACTAGAGGACTTGCTGAAGGATCTGCAAGAGCGCGATGCCAGAGACAGTAGTCGAGGTACCGCCCCTTTGTTGGTCGCAGACGGCGCCAAAGTGCTGGAAACATCAGAATTATCGATAGATCAAGCAGTTAAGACGGTTTTAGATTGGTATCAATCAAAAGCGACTTAATTTTTGGTGGGTAGTAAAACAGAAGTAGAAGTTGTTTTGGTGTCTTGGGAAACTCTACAACGCGATTATCTAATTTAGCGTGTTTCTTGGGACTTTTTTAACCTAACCCGTCAGGCCTTCTGGCGGCACAAAGTGAATATATAAATGTCTGAATCATTTGCAGAACTATTTGAAGAATCATTAACCCGATC
>JBJOEU010000185.1:0-3244 GCA_046049115.1 Pseudomonadota bacterium | reverse complement strand
TGCCGAATCTCCGCTGCAAATTGTGGGCACTATCAATGCAAATCATGCTTTATTAGCTAAACGTGCGGGTTATAAAGCAATTTATCTCTCCGGAGGAGGAGTAGCAGCTGGATCATTAGGAATTCCAGATTTAGGGATTTCAACGTTAGAGGATGTTCTCGTTGATGTGCGTCGTATTGTCAATGTTTGTAATCTTCCATTACTGGTCGATATCGATACTGGATTTGGACCATCAGCTTTTAATATTGCTCGTACTATTACCTCGCTTATTGCTGCCGGGGCTGCAGCGGCCCATATCGAAGATCAGGTTGGTGCAAAGCGTTGTGGCCATCGCCCCAATAAAGAATTAGTCTCTAAAGCAGAGATGGTTGATCGAGTAAGGGCGGCCTCAGATGCCCGTGGCGAGGATCCATTTGTGATAATTGCTCGAACAGATGCGATTGCCGTTGAGGGAATAGATGCGGCCATTGATCGCGCCCTTGCCTACCTCGAAGCTGGAGCTGATGCAATTTTCCCAGAGGCGATAAGAGATCTCGAGAGTTATAAGAAATTTACTGATGCGATATCTCTTCCAGTTTTAGCAAATATCACCGAGTTTGGCATGACTCCACTATTTACTGTTTCTGAGCTTGAGAAGGCTGGAGTGAAAATGGTCCTCTACCCACTATCGGCCTTTAGAGCAATGAATAAAGCGGCAGAAAATGTCTACGAAGTGATCCGTAGAGAGGGAACACAGAAGTCAATTATTGACAAAATGCAGACCCGTGAAGAACTCTATGAAGCCATTAATTATTACGAATACGAAAAAGCTCTAGACAAATTCTCGCAAGAGTAAACTCCCTTATGAGCGAGTTCAAGGCTAAGAAGTCTGTAGCGCTATCTGGCATTGTTGCAGGCAGTACTTCATTATCGACAGTTGGACATAGCGGAAATGACCTCCATTACCGTGGCTATGACATCAATGACTTAGCCAAAGAGTGTGAGTTTGAAGAAGTTGCATATTTAATTCTCTATGGCGAATTACCCAACCAGGAAGAGCTAGCTCGCTATAAAAAAGAGCTTGTCACACTTCGCGATCTTCCCGAACAAGTAAAAGCAATCCTTGAGCTACTTCCTAAGAACACCCATCCTATGGATGTGGTTAGAACTGCAGTTTCAGCCCTAGGTAGTTTTCATCCTGAGGAACCTGCTTACTCAACTGAGAGTGCAAAAAAAGTTGCAACTAAACTCATTGCCTGTATGCCCTCAGCACTGCTTTATTGGCATCACTTTGTAAAATCGGGAGAGCGAATCTCCCTTTCGACTTCAAATGATTCTGTGGCAGAACACTTCTTAACGCTGCTGCATCAGATGCCTCCTAAGCCAAGTTGGGTCAAGGCGATGCAAGCCTCCTTAATTCTCTATGCTGAACATGAATTCAATGCCTCTACTTTTACGGCTCGGGTTATTGCAGGAACAGGCTCTGACATCTACTCCGCTGCAGTTGGCGCAATTGGGGCTCTACGTGGGCAAAAACATGGAGGGGCAAATGAAGTGGCACTTGAGATTCAGCAACGTTACAACAATCCTGTCGAGGCTTCTCTAGATATCAAGGAGCGACTTATTCGTAAAGAAGTAGTAATCGGATTTGGCCACCCGGTTTACACCGTTGGTGACCCTAGAAATCCCATCATTAAGTCAATTGCTCGAGAGCTAGCCAAGGAGGGTGCTTCTACAAATAATTTTGATATTGCAGAAAGTATCGAAGAAGTTATGTGGAGCGAGAAGAAGATGTTCGCTAATTTAGACTGGTATAGTGCAGTTGCATATTGCGCGATGGGTATCCCAACAAATTTCTTTACACCGATCTTTATTTTCTCTCGCATTACGGGTTGGGCTGGGCATATTATTGAACAGCGTATAGACAACAAGATTATTCGACCAACGGCGCTATACAGCGGAGTTGAAAATCGAGCCTTCATTCCAATTACTAGGAGAAAGTGATAAGCAAGAGATGATGTCAGCAAACTTTAAAAAGTCAGATCTACCATTTGATCAGGAAATGATTGACATCGTAGATTATGTGATGAATTACCAAATTACTTCAGAGCTGGCATACACCACTGCTTGGAACTGCTTCCTCGACACTATTGGCTGCGGATTGGAATCCCTAGAGTATCCAGCTTGCACTAAGTTACTAGGGCCAGTGGTGCCTGGCCAGCGCGTTCCAAATGGTGTTCGAGTCCCAGGATTGGATTTTGAATTAGATCCTGTTCAGGGTGCATTTAATATTGGAACCGCAATACGGTGGTTAGATTTCAATGACACCTGGCTGGCTGCGGAATGGGGGCATCCTTCCGATAACCTCGGAGGAATTCTTGCCACAGCAGATTGGATTTCACGAAATAGTATTGCAGGTAGTGATTTTACTATTGGTAGAAAACCATTAACGATGAGAGATGTTTTTACTGCCATGATTAAGGCTCATGAAATACAAGGTTGTATTGCGTTAGAGAATTCCTTTAATAAAGTAGGTCTTGACCATGTAATTTTGGTCAAGGTTGCATCTACTGCAGTAGTTGCCCAACTAATGGGTCTATCGCGTGAAGAGATTCTCAACGCTCTCTCTTTAGCCTGGGTTGATGGTCAATCTCTACGTACATATCGCCACTTTCCTAATGCCGGCTCTCGTAAGTCGTGGGCTGCTGGAGATGCAACGTCGCGGGCTGTACGTCTAGCTCTTATGGCCAAGGTTGGTGAGATGGGTTATCCATCGGCCCTAACTGCGCCAACATGGGGTTTCTATGATGTCTCTTTTAGGGGAGAGCGCTTTAAATTTCAACGCCCATATGGCTCATACGTTATGGAGAACGTTCTCTTTAAGATTTCATTCCCAGCAGAGTTCCATGCCCAGACAGCGGTAGAAGCAGCTCTGCTTCTACAACGTAAGATGCAAGAATTAGGGAAAAAATCGGATGATATTGCAGAGGTTTCAATTCGTACCCATGAAGCCTGCGTCCGCATTATTGATAAGAAAGGCCCGCTGCGTAATCCTGCTGATCGTGATCACACCATCCAGTATATGGTTGCTATTCCACTAATCTTTGGTCGTCTAACAGCGCGCGACTATGAAGATGACATTGCTGCAGATCCTCGAATCGATGCCCTTCGCGAGAAAATCACCTGTTATGAAGATCCGCAATATACAAGAGATTATTTTGATCCGGAAAAGCGTTCCATTGCAAATGCTGTGAAAATCACTTTT
>JBJOEU010000184.1:0-3248 GCA_046049115.1 Pseudomonadota bacterium | reverse complement strand
CCATCGGTAACCGATGGCGTGCTGTCAAGCAGCTCGGTTTGAATGCTTGGCTGCGTCCCCAAGTTATTACTTGAGTTAGTCATTCGAATACACGTAAGCGCGCTGTTTTAATTTAGCTGCCTTAGCGCGACGTTGATCTTCAATGGTTAATGGCTCTTTATCCCAGAGGAGGGCGCGACCAGCTTGCTGGCCTGCTTCGAGTTGTGGTTTCTCGGATTTGAGTTCATTCAAGAACTGGGTGAATTCAGATGTATACCTAGCCATCATATTTCCTAAAATTCTTATTTAATTCAATAACTTACAAAAAATTAATGCGAAGCAATGAATTGCTTAGGACATCATTATTAACGATTTTTCCTACAAACCTGCCGACTTTTTGGCTAATTCCTAGAAATTCGCTCTTTTGACCCTATTTTTAGAGATTTGCAGCCAATAAAGCCTCAATTTGAGGTGCCTCAACACGCGTCATGAGGTGCTTATAGGGTTTGATCGGATTTTGGCTGGAGAGCGGCGTTTTAACGTCATTCCAAGTCATAGCTGGCACAGAGAGAAAGTCCTCAACCCCAGCTGTGACCCCTGGCAGTACTGGTTTGAGATAAAGGCTCAATAAACGGAATGCCTCTAAGGTGACACTACAAACTCCTTGTAAGGCCGCTTCGCGCTCAGGATCCTTGGCGATTTCCCAGGGCTTGTTTTCATCCACAAAGGCATTGACCTTGTCAGCTAGTTCCATGATGGTCCGCAATGCCTTGGCATATTCACGAGCCTCGTATAGCTCCGCAATTTTTTCACTAGCAGATGCAATATCAGCAAGCAGTGGATTGTTCATTGCTGTATCAGAAACTACTCCGCCAAAACGCTTCACTAAGAAACCAGCACTACGACTGGCAATGTTGATGTACTTACCTAATAGATCGCTATTCACGCGGGCAACAAAGTCTTGGAGATTTAAATCCAAATCTTCCATGCTGTCATTGAGCTTAGTTGCAAAGTAATAGCGGAACCATTCAGGATTAAATCCAGATTCAATTACGCTGTGTGCAGAAATTAAAGTGCCACGAGACTTACTCATCTTCTCGCCATCCACCGTGAGGAAGCCATGAGCAAACACATTGGTTGGCGTGCGGTAACCTGCAAAGTGCAGGGTTGCCGGCCAAAAGAGTGTGTGGAAATACAAAATATCTTTACCGATGAAATGGTATTGCTCGGTAGTCGTATCTGGCTTTACCCACTCCTCAAAGTTCATGCCTTTGGCCTGGCAGTAATTGAGGAAGCTGGCGTAATAGCCAATCGGTGCATCAAGCCAAACATAAAAATATTTGCCTGGTGCATCGGGGATTTCAAAGCCAAAGTAGGGGGCATCACGGGAGATATCCCAGTCACCTAGCTTGCTGTCTCCAGGCTGCCCAACCCATTCCTTCATTTTGTTACGAGCTTCAGGTTGTAGCGGGGTTCTGACCTGAGTCCAGTCACGTAAGAAGTTTTCGCAGCGGGGATCAGATAGCTTAAAGAAGTAATGATCGGAAACTTTTTTAATAGGTGTTGCACCGCTCACTACGGAGAACGGGTTTTTCAAATCCGTTGGGGAGTAGGTTGCTCCACACTTTTCGCAAGAGTCGCCGTACTGATCTTTGGCGCCACACTTGGGACACTCGCCTTTGATAAAGCGATCTGGCAAGAACATTTCTTTAACGGGATCGTAGGCTTGCTCAATCGAGCGCATTTCGATTAAGCCGGCATCACGTAACTTGAGATAGATGCTTTGCGACAGCTTTTCATTCTCAGGACTGTCGGTGGTGTAGTAGTTGTCAAACGAGATTAAGAAATCATCAAAGTCGCGCTTATGTTCTTTCCAAACATTCGCAATGAGTTCTTTCGGGGTGATACCCTCTTTTTCGGCGCGCAACATAATCGGAGTGCCGTGGGTGTCATCAGCGCCAACATAGTGCACTTCGTGACCACGCATTCTCTGGAAGCGAACCCAAATATCTGTCTGGACATACTCCACCAAATGCCCAATATGAATCTGGCCATTGGCGTAAGGTAAGGCGGAGGTAACTAACAGGCGACGTTTGGGGCTACTCATGCGGACTTAAATAGAAAAAGTTTCAACAAATGGGAATACCAGATTATGGGGCTTGGAGCCCTGTTTAAGCACCAATTTTAGTCTGCGGTTAAAGTTGACACCGATTTGAACCTATTTAAGAGGCGTTTTATGGCTTTGCCCCACAACATTCAGATGTCTCACGCCTCAGTGCCCTTGGTGCATGAGGTGCAGGTCATGGATGAGGCAGGGCGTATCAAGACCACCCATATTCCCGGTGAGCGCCCTTTAACCATCTACCTAGATAAGCGGGAAGTAGTCACTCTGATGACCTTAGGGAGCGCCCCTGAGGCCTTAGTTCTGGGCTATTTGCGCAATCAACGTCTAGTGGAGTCGCCAGACGATATTGCGAGTATTCAGGTGGATTGGGAAACCGATTCAGCGGCAGTCAAGACTCATCGCAGCACAGTGGACATTGATGCTCTTACTAGCAAGCGTGTTGTAACCACAGGCTGTGGCCAGGGCACCATGTTTGGTGGCTTGATTGAGGAGATGGCAGAGATCAGATTGCCAGATGGCCCCCAGTTAACCCAAGAGGCAATTGTTGAGCTGATTGATAGCATTCGAGTTCATGACACCATCTATAAAAAATCTGGCTCAGTTCACGCTTGCGCCGTGTTTGAGCGGGACGGTAACAACAGTGTCCGCCTTCTCCATTTTATCGAGGATGTTGGGCGCCACAATGCCGTTGACTCCATCTCTGGGTTAATGTGGCTGGCTGACAAGCCAGGCAAAGACCTGATCTTCTTCACCACTGGACGCCTCACCTCCGAGATGGTCATTAAAGGCGCCCAGATGGGCATTCCGTTCTTAATGACCCGTTCTGGCATGACCCTGATGGGTCTGGAGCTCGCCCGCAAAACCAATCTCACACTGCTATCCCGTTGCTCCGGTAGGCATTTTGAGATTTTCAATGCCCCTGAGAGGGTGATTTTTACCTCTCCACCTGTCGCCACATAAATTCGTGGGCATCTGGCCTGTGATGGTTTTACAATTCGGCCATGACTATTAAATCTGACCACTGGATTCGCCGCATGGGCGAGCAAGGCATGATCAGCCCATTTGAACCTGGGCAGGTCCGCCAAGATGCCGCCGGGCAAAAAATTGTGAGCTATGGCACTTCAAGCTATGGCTATGACATTCG
>JBJOEU010000183.1:0-3257 GCA_046049115.1 Pseudomonadota bacterium | reverse complement strand
ATCTCTGGCAATAAATCCGAAACATGCTTAGGCAAAATCTCGCAGGCGGTCATATCGGCAACATAACCACTCTTGCCTTCATGAAATCCAATCAGCACAGTACCTTTTTTAATCGAGCGATTAACAGCGCTTAGGCGTGCGCGATGTCGATATTCCCAAGCAGGACCACCCATCGGACGAAGAATTTCTTCAGGGGCTACTTTGGCAATATGCTTTAAATCATCTTCCAGAACGCGCTGCTTCATGGCTAGCTGCGCTCGAATATCTAAGTGCTGCATGGTGCAGCCACCGCACACTCCGAACGCTTTGCACTTAGGCTCCGCTCTAAATACAGCAGGCTTGAGAATATCGAGAACTTTGGCTTTACTGAAGCGAGCTTTGTCACGCGTAATGACATAAGTCACTAGCTCAGTTGGTAGCGCACCTTGAATAAAAATGACTTTACCGCTTTGACCTTCAGCGGCCTCCGCTTCATTCGGCGCTAAGCGCGCAATGCCTTGCGCATCTAGATCAAGTGAATCAACTCGTACTGGCTCAGTCACCACAATGTGGACTGGCTTTTCTCCTCTACGCATCCGGGGTAAAACCTAAGAGATATTCTTGCCACTGCTCACCATGTGGCTCTTTAGATTCTTTCTCCAAATACGCTTTAACGAAAGCAATTTCTTCTTTGTATTCTTCGGATGAAAAACCACCACGCATTAACTGAAAGCGGCAATACATTAGATAAGTATTGACCACATCGGTTTCGCAATAGCGACGAATCTCATCAATTCTGCCTTCTTGATACGCAGGCCATACTTGGCTGCCATCCATCCCCATCTTGCCTGGGAAACCGCAGAGTTTTGCCAAACCATCTAAGGGTGCATTAGCGCGACCATTAAATTTAGCCAAGAGATCCATCAAATCTAAATGGCGCATGTGATAACGACTGATGTAGTTGTTCCACTTAAATTCACGGCTATCGTTTTCTTGGCTCTCACCCATCTCCCAATAGCGCGGTGCTTGTACATGATTTGCTAAAGCGCGATAGTGCAGCACGGGCAGATCAAAACCACTGCCATTCCATGACACTAACTGAGGAGTATATTTTTCCACAAGCTCAAAGAAGGTCTGAATCAATACCTTCTCATCATCTTGCGGGTTGCCTAGCGTTCCCACCTTAATTTGCGGTGAGCCGTCTTTGCTTGTTCTGCGAATGACACACGAGATGGCGCAGATCCGTTGCAAATACAAGGGGAGAAATTCGCTGCCGGTTTTCTCGGCGCGCTCTGTCATTGCCTTTGTAGCAACTTCACTGTCTGTCAGCGTATCGGGATAGTCATTGAGGCGACGCAGGCCCGCAACATCGGGAATAGTTTCAATATCAAAGACGAGAACGGTTGCCATACTCAAAGCGCTATCAGTGGAATGAAAGCAGTTACTGCAAGTATGGCGTTGGATTTACTGGCTTGCCATTCACGCGTAATTCAAAATGGAGCTTGACCGAAGTTGCATCGGTATCGCCCATCTCAGCAATCCTCTGCCCCTTCTTGACCGCGTCACCCTCTTTAACTAACAGTGTGCGGTTGTGAGCATAGGCCGTGAGGTAGGTATTGTCATGCTTGATGATGACAAGATTGCCGTAGCCACGCAGGCTGTTGCCAGCGTAAACCACTTTGCCTTCAGAGGCTGCCGTTACAGGCTCGCCTAACTTACCAGCGATATCGATGCCCTTGGTCTTTTCACTGAAATCATCCGTGACCTTACCTTTAGCTGGCCAAGATAAACGAATACCAGGCTCGGCAACGATTTCTTTTGAGGGCTCTGCTTTGGGAGCATCTACCTTTGCAGAATCCATTTTGGCTACGTCTGTTTTGGCTGCATCTGAATTGGCTAAGGTCTTAGGAGTCGGCCTTACTGCAGACTTGGAGCCTGCTGGGGGCTTCACCAAAATCAAATCACCCACTTCAATCTGATTGGGGTTGGACATATTGTTCCACTGCGCTAAATCGCGTGGAGATTGACCATTATCTAAAGCAATACGAGCCAAGGTATCACCGCGCTTAACGCGATAGTAGCCCGGAGGTGTTGGCTCATTGCCGCCACCACTACGATCCACGACATTGGCCGGCTTAGCTCTCGGGGTTGTTGAACAACCCACATGAAGTGCCAAAGAAGCCAAGGCAAGCAGCAATAGGAGGTATTTAGTTAAAGTATTCATCAGGATTTTCATACTACCCCTGATTGTAAGGGGACAAAAAAGACCTCGTCTAGAACGGTTCTTTGATAGCGCTGAGAGCTCATCCGCTCAACCATGATCAATTGCTGCTCTTTCTCATTCTTGGCAACGGGGGCCACCAGGCGGCCTCCAATAGCCAATTGGTCTAATAAGGCATCCGGGATACCCAAACCAGCTGCTGCCAGAATGATCCCATCGAACGGGGCTGCTTGAGGTAGGCCCAGGATCCCGTCCCCGTAGATGAGTCGGAGGTTTTTAATCCGGAATGGCCGCAGCTTCTCTCTCGCCATATCGTGCAATGGACGAATACGCTCAATCGAATACACCTCATCTGATAGCAAACTGAGCACTGCCGCTTGATATCCACAGCCAGTACCAATTTCTAAAACTTTACCTAATGGCTGCTTAGGCTTATGCAAAAGCTCGATCATGCGCGCTACTACCGATGGCTTAGAAATCGTCTGTGAGTGACCGATTGGTAAAGCAGTATCTTCATAAGCTTGGGGATGCATACCGGCATCCATAAAGGCATGGCGTGGAACAGTGGCAATGGCCTCTAGGGTTTTGCCGTGCTTCACTCCAGAAGCGAGCACTTTCGCAGCTAGAGCTTGCCGATGGCCAGCATGACGCTCTGCTGCTGGTTTCAACCGCGGGTCCAGCCACTAGCACGCATTGCAGCTAATCGGGCATGATGCGTTAAATCTAATTGCATAGGCGTGATCGAGATACAACCCTCATCTATTGCATGAAAGTCTGTGCCTTCAGAACTGTCTTTGGCATGTCCTGCCGCACCAATCCAATAAATATCATCCCCACGTGGGCTTTTTTGCACTACAACCGGTTGTGAGTGGTGGCGATTACCTAAACGCGTTACACGCCAGCGATTGAGATCAGCATATGGACGATTCGGAATGTTCACGTTAAGCAAAGTAGCAGCGCCATCGGCATGAGTCAAATTGGATGCCAGCGTTTGTGCAACGATATCGTGCGCTGCTTTTGCGGCATCTTCAATCCGGTTCCAGCCTTTATCGATTTG
>JBJOEU010000182.1:0-3261 GCA_046049115.1 Pseudomonadota bacterium | reverse complement strand
GCTTGAAGGTCAGAAGCTTCTACCCGCCTTTGAGAAGCTCATCGTGGGTTGGCTGAACCAAGGGCACGACCTTGTGACTATGGGCGAACTACACCAATCCTGGGAAGCCACTAAGCAACTAGATAAAATAGCAGTGCAGCCAGTCACCTGGGGAGAAATCCCCAACCGAAGTGGCGAACTCATCTTGCAAGCAGTTTAAGTAGCCTCAGAATACGTCACACATCAAGTTCAATAAGAGAGACCATCATGACAGTAGAAATTGGTAAGTCAATGCCCCAGTGCGCAATCCCAGCAACATCGGGATTAACTTTTACGCCAGATTCTGCCAAAGGCAAAAAACTGGTTGTCTATTTTTATCCTAAAGATATGACCCCAGGTTGCACCGCAGAGTCTGGTGAATTCCGGGACAACATTGACGCCTTCACCAAAGCAAATACTTTGATTGTTGGTGTATCTCGCGATACCCTCAAATCGCACGATAACTTCCGCAGCAAACTTGAGTTGCCATTTGAGCTCGTTGCTGACACCGAGGAAACCTTATGCCAGCTATTTGGCGTTATGAAGATGAAGAACATGTATGGCAAGCAAGTACGTGGCGTAGAGCGCAGCACCTTCCTGTTTGACTCTTCGGGCAAGTTGGTAAAAGAGTGGCGCGGCCTCAAGGTTCCCGGACATGTGACAGAGGTATTACAAGCAGCCCAAGCAACTAAATAATTTTTAAATTAATTTAATCTAGGGCACTTGCAAAGCCCAAAATTTGGGGTAAAGTAGTTCTTATGCACCGTAAACGACGGGAAAGTCTCACAATCCGTTTGACTCATCAGCCTGAACACTTAAGAGCAGGCTCGGTAAACAACCCCCGCCGTTTTACAGATTGTTTTACACCCAGTTTTGTTATAAACCGTCATTGCAATCCGCTTGACGGTTTTTTCTTTTAGGAGAGTCTGCATGCCATTGCCCCCAATCCCAACTCAAATTGCCGGCCAAGTAAAAATTAGCAGCAAGGACACACCAAATTTAAAGAAGCGTCCAGCGCAGGCAAAAACTGTTGCGATGGATAGCCATGCGCCAGATTGGGCAGCAGACGCAGAAGAAGATCTTTCTGCTGCTGAAATAGCGCTTGAGAAAATCAAAAGTGATCACAACCCAGCAGTTGTGCGTAGTGCGCGTAGCGATAACAAGATAGCAAATGTTCCAGAAAAACCAAAACGCATGATTCGTACAGGTCCGCCGAGTCTATTTGTCTTGGATACCAATGTATTAATGCATGACCCTAGCTCCCTGTTCCGCTTCTCTGAGCATGACCTCTTCTTGCCAATGACCACTCTTGAGGAGCTGGACAACCATAAGAAGGGTATGACAGAGGTTGCTCGTAACGCTCGTACAGTAAGCCGCTCCTTAGATCAATTAGTGGCTGGAACTAGTGGCACATTAGATGAAGGTATCCCTCTTAATAAGCTTGGTAATCAAGACGTATCTGGTCGACTCTTTTTCCAAACAAAGCTGACTACCCAAGCACTACCAGAGGGTTTGCCTGAAGGTAAGGGCGACAACCTCATCTTGGCAGTGGTAAGCGAGCTTCAAAAGGCGCGCAAAGGTCAAGAAGTTGTGCTGGTATCTAAAGATATTAATATGCGCATTAAGGCGCGCGCCTTAGGTCTACCTGCAGAAGATTACTTTAATGACCAGGTGCTGGAAGACCGTGACTTAATGTACTCCGGAGTGATGGCGCTACCCGCAGACTTTTGGCCAAAGCATGGCAAAGACATGGAGAGCTGGGCTGATGGAAAATCTGGCACGATGTTTTATCGTGTAACCGGCCCCTCAGTTCCCAGCATGTTGGTGAATGAGTTTGTCTATCAAGAAAATCCAGATGGCTCTACGCCGTTCTATGCTCAAGTCAAAGAGATCAACGGCAAGACCGCGCTACTACAAACCTTGAGGGACTTCTCTCATCAGAAAAATAATGTCTGGAGTGTGACAGCGCGTAATCGCGAGCAAAACTTTGCCATGAATCTACTCATGAACCCAGATGTGGATTTCATTACATTACTGGGGCAAGCGGGTACTGGTAAAACCTTGCTGGCCTTAGCTGCCGGCTTAGAACAGGTTTTAGATAGCAAGCGCTATAACGAAATCATCATTACCCGCGCTACTGTTCCTGTTGGTGAAGACATCGGCTTCTTACCAGGAACTGAAGAAGAGAAGATGCAGCCTTGGATGGGTGCATTTGACGACAATCTTGAAGTGCTACAACGCAATGAAGATGGCAGCGCTGGTGAATGGGGTCGCGCTGCTACACAAGAGTTAATTCGTTCACGCATTAAAGTGAAGAGCATGAACTTCATGCGCGGCAGAACTTTTGTTAGTAAGTTTGTGATTATTGATGAGGCGCAAAACTTAACACCAAAGCAAATGAAAACCCTGGTTACTCGTGCTGGTCCAGGAACTAAGATTATTTGCCTGGGTAATATTGCTCAGATCGATACACCTTACTTAACCGAAGGCTCTTCAGGTCTAACTTATGTAGTGGATCGCTTCAAAGGCTGGCGTCATGGTGGACACGTGACCTTAGCTCGCGGTGAGCGTTCACGTCTTGCGGATCATGCGGCTGACGCGCTCTAAGCAAACTCTCCCATGCCGCACTCTAGTAGGGTGCGGCATTTTTATTTGCGCCCTAGCAATACTGTCGGGTTGTAGCAGCTTTGGCTCAAAAAATAATGTTACTAAGGTAGCTCAGTTCAAACAAGATACTAGCGTAGGTACAGAAGATATCTCTATTGCAGCGGTAGGTTTGGTGGGCGTACCCTATCGTTATGGCGGCAACAATCCTAAGGCTGGATTTGATTGCAGTGGCTTAATTGCGTACGTCTACAACAAGTCAGCCAATATTAAGTTACCACGGACTATTCAAGAGATGAGTAATCGAGGTCAAAGTGTAGACAACGGTCCACCTGCACCAGGAGACCTCGTCTTCTTCAACACTACTGGCACAAAGTATTCACATGCGGGCATCTATGTAGGGCAAGGAAGATTTGTGCATGCCCCAAGCGCTGGCGGAACTGTGCGTCTGGAGTACATCACTGCACCCTACTGGGCAGCAAGGTTTACTGAGGCTAGAAGATTGACGCCTTAACTATTAAAGCTTTTACTACCTTCTTTGAATTAGAAAGGTTCGTATCCACCAGAAGAGTAGCCGACTGACCCCATCGCCAAGTTATCAAACTTGGTGTACGGACCTTGCCAGCTTAAGCGCACAGT
>JBJOEU010000181.1:0-3276 GCA_046049115.1 Pseudomonadota bacterium | reverse complement strand
CGAGGTGAGCTCGGGAGGATTCGCATAGCGGCCGAGTGCGCACGCTTGGAAAGCGTGTGTAGGGAAACCTACCGAGGGTTCAAATCCCTCATCCTCCGCCAGAACGTCCGTCAACCTGTAATCAGAAGAGTGGCCCCATCCCATACTGATATTGAAGATGTTCTCTTTCCTCATTGGCCGTTCTAGGCTTAGATTGCCGAGCATTCTTTTTGTGTAAACACCCTTGGGGATTATTGTGTTCCATCGATCTCATCTTCTTCTCAAACTCTTACTAGATTGAAGTCGCCGCTAATTGTGGAGGTACTAATTTTTACCACCTTGTCACTATTTCCTGAAGCCTCTTCATCTCCATGAAGAGGAATCTCTGAATTTAAATCTCCGCTAATCGAGTTACCATCTACCTCGACATTGAGATCCGGTGCTACGTAAACTTTGATATCGCCACTTACACTCTTTAAAGTGTAATTACATGCAGAGTATGTATGAGTTGCGATATCACCGGAAACAGTTTTAATAGTGCAGTCCTCGGTTGGATTTTTGCCGATTGTTACATCGCCCGATACAGATCCAATTTCAAGTTCTGAGACCGCTTGATTGACCTCAAGATCTCCGGCCACCGTCTTGATTTTTAAGCTGGCACTTTCAGGTAGAGCTATTTCGACAGATAGCCCACGTAGGGGGCCAAAATTAATACCCCAAAAATTTTGGTCCTTTTTGTCCAAGGGTAGAGTTGTGTTTATGCTCCAACTCTTCTTGTCGATACGCACGGTCAATTTCCGATCGACCTGAACAATTTCTGCTAGCCCAGCTGTCTTTAATGCTTTTTTTGAAGCGGCAAGAATCCTGACGCGGCATTTTCCGTCCTGTGATTCGACCACAGTCACCTGACTTGAAATACCGATTACGGAGACCTCGGGTCGCTCAATATCAAAGCTTTCTTCTCTAGCAACTTGAAGTGATTGATTGAATTTCATTAGCTCTTCCCCTTTCCTTTTAGTTGTCTTTTTCCGATAGATACCGAGAAACTGCCTCGGTCGCTTGTCTTAAGTAGCCACGAGTTCAAGGAAATCCCTTCCTTCGTCGCTGCGCTTTCAATTCGGGACTTCAAATCCTCTGGAAGTCTTAAAGTGATTCGGGCGTTGAGGTCAGATGGGTTCTCTCGAATTACAGTGCCATCTTCGATATAGGCGAGCTCGATATCCTCACCCTGTACTCGAGCCTCCAAATGAGCCCCAGGGATTTGCTCGTTTATCTCTTCGGCAATTTCACTCAACGCCTCTAAAAGTCGGGTGCGCAGGACTGGTGTAAGTGTTGGAATCAAGCGTGAAACAGCGGTTTCAAGCTCTGGCCCACCTAGTTTTCCAAGGGCTTTTATATCCCCAGACAGTAGATCTATAAACTTTGACGTCTTCATGATGTCATCATGACATCACTTTGGCATCCTTGTCAACGGCATTTTGGGCCACCTTGCCAAAAACTAACCATCTAGTTAGCGTGCCTTTCATGACCCGTTTACCTAAAAAACGGGGAATTACCCAGGCTGAAGAGGATAAATCCCTCATCCTCCGCCATCAAGAAAAGTGCCTTAATTTCTGTGGATAACTTAAATGGCAGTCATATGGTTTATATGAAACTGGCCAGATGGCAGCCAAGTCAAAACGAGCCTACTTAGTTTTTATCTTGACTGTAATTCTTATCTCTAACTCTCTGCCTGCTTTGGCGGAAAACCAGCCTAAAACCCAATGCAATATAAGAGTTGATAACGTTCATTTATCTAAATCGATAAGAGCTAAAAAGGGTTTTGATGCAGTAAAGGTTAGCGCTAGATCAAAGTGTAATGTGAAGATGAGCAACCTTTTATTGACGGTAGAGCTAAGAAAAGTAGGGCTATTTAGGAATCATTTACTGCGGGTAAGGACTCTAGAGATTAGAAAGGTAATTCCTGCAAACTTTTCTGTAACAAATAAATCTACTTGGTTTAAGTGTAAGGACACCCAAAGCTCAAGATACTTTGGAGTTGCTTATGCCAGAGCTCTCATATCTGAAAAGACAGTATTTACCCCTCGTGTATATTCTGAGAAAATAGCCATCCTTCCATGCGGTACTTAAGGTAAAGTCTGATTATGCCTTCGAGTGACAGCTCTAAAAATGTAAGTAGTGACTCAGAGAGCGCCTACTTTGAATATATCTTTCAATTAGAGAGCAAGAATCAGGCGCGATATGAGTCTCAAGCTCGAGAGCTAATCCGCAAGAAGAAGTTAACAATCGAAGTTGATGGCGCTTTAATTCGATACAAATTAGAGCTCTTTGGTTTCCGCTGTGAGATCTCTAGAGATAGCGGAGAGAGTTTTCAATTAACTTCTTGGCACAAGATGAGATGGAGAAAATCTGAGAAAGTTGCTGCACTTCCTCTTCTCTTTGCTACAACAGAGGCAGATCTTCTACTTGAGAGATAGCTCTATAGAACCATCTAGATTAAATCTCAACGCCAATGTATTTTGTCTGCAAGAACTCATGAATACCGTCAAAGCCGCCCTCGCGTCCAAGGCCTGATTGTTTATTGCCTCCAAAGGGTGCAGCAGGATCTGAGATCATTCCTCGATTAATTGCAACCATTCCAGAGTCAATTGCTTCAGCCATTCTTATCGCTCTTGCCAGATCTCCTGAATAGACATAACTAATTAGCCCAAAATCACTATCGTTAGAAAGCGCGATTGCTTCCTCATCGCTTTGAAAGGTGACAATTGGAGCAACTGGGCCAAAGACTTCATATTTTAGGATTTCATTTGATTTATCAACTGTTAAAACTGTTGGTGGATAAAAGGCTCCAACTCCCTCTGGCATCACCCCGCCAGTTTCAACAACTGCTCCGCCCTTAACAGAGAGTTCAACTAGCTCTGCAATTTTATTTCTCTCCTTAATTGAAACGCTTGCTCCAAGTTGAGCACCTGCCTCACGCCCCGGTGCCATTTTTAACTCTGACATGGCTTTAGCAAACTTTTCTGTAAATTCCTTTGCGATACCTTTATGAACATAGATTCGATTGGCAGCAGTGCAGGCAGCCCCGCCATTTCTCATCTTGGCAAGCATTAATCCTTTTACTGCTTCATCAATATTGGCATCATCTAGAACTACAAATGGGGCATTACCGCCAAGTTCCATGGAGCATCTAATGACTCGATCAGAGGCCTCTTTAAGAAGGATGCGACCAACCTCTGTTGATCCGGTAAATGAAAGATTCATAACTCTTGGATCATGAAGCATTCGACTAACCAT
>JBJOEU010000180.1:0-3287 GCA_046049115.1 Pseudomonadota bacterium | reverse complement strand
ACCATTCATAACTTAGCATTTACGGTAAGACTAGTTGATCGAATGCGTCAGGCAATCCTTGATGAAAATTTCATAGAGTTTAAAACAGAGTTTCTGGCTAAGTATCAAGCAAAAGCCTTGGATTAACTAGAACTTACTTCAGCCTCACGCTTTTTCACATAGGCAATTACTGGATAGGTAATTGGCAGGAGCGCTACCTCAACTAAGCTCTTATAGAGATACCCAACCACTAAGTAATTCAGGAACTCATCAAAACTCAATCGACCAAGAGATGCAATCATCGTGAATACGATGGTGTCGACTAACTCACCAACTGCAGTGGACCCAATTAATCTGGCCCATAATTTCTTCTCATTAGTAATCTTCTTTATTCTTACTAAAGTCCATGAGTTTGCTAATTGGCCAAGAAGGAAGGCAGTAATACTTGCGATTACAATCTGAGGGACAAAACCAAGAATTGATTCAAAAGCTCCTTGATTTGGCCAATCAGATGCGGCAGGAGCAATCTGTACTAACCAGAAGGTAAGCCCAGCTAGAGCGCCCAGACCAAAGCCGGTATAGATCACCCGCCGTGCTGCCTTAAAGCCGTAAACCTCGGTGAGAATATCGCCCAAGATATAGACCAGCGGAAATAAGAAAGCTCCGCCATCGGTCTTTATAAAGCCAAAATCAATGAATTTGGTTGCCCCGATATTAGAGATTAATAAAAGCGCACAGAAAATAGCGGCAATTATTGGATAGAGGCTGCGGTGATAAAGACTTTGACTACTCATCTATTAATGCTATCTAATTATTTTGATTTGTGACTTCTGCTGAGAGATCACCAATTCGCTTTATGTGTTTATAACTGAAAAAGGCAATCAGGGTTGCAATTACGCCTCCGACTAGAAATGGAAGGCGAAGTCCGCCACGAGCAATCACGCCTCCGATTATCGCCCCAATTGGCATTAATCCCCAGACAATTGTTCGCCTGGCGCCATGAATTCGTCCATATAGATTTGGTGGGATCAGCGATTGATATAGAGACATTAACAAAATGTTCCAGACTGAAATGGTAAATCCAATAACTACGCTAACTGCAGTAAAGAAATAGGCATTTGGCGATATTCCGATGAGGATTACCAGAAAAGAGGCTAAAAAGACATTAAGAGCAAGTGCTCGGCCCCGACCAAGAAGTTTGGAGGCCATCGGCGCCGCAATTGAACCAGCAAGTGCACCAATTCCTTGAATCGCTAAGACCACTCCAAACAGAGCTGGGGAGACATTAAGTTCTTTTAGAATAAAAAGTGGCGCAATTGAATTTGATAGGGAATAAAAAAAGCCGAGTGAGGTAGTAATAATGACGATACTAAATATCTGCTTATCTTGATAGAGATAATTAAGTGCAAACTTTATATCTCCCTTTAATCCAAGTTTTTCCTCCTTTTGATCACCTTTCTTTCCCACATTAATTTCGCGTTTAAATGGGAGAATAAGGATTAAAAGTGCTGCAACAAAAAAACCTGAAGTAGAGAAGTAAAAAGGCAAGGCAATTGATACGGCGTAAAGCAAGCCACTAAGTGGCGCCCCAGCAAATTGGGCCACAATTACCTCTGATATTTGAAGTCTAGAGTTTCCCCTTTCATAATTAGATTTATCAAGAATTTGAGGCAACACGGCCTGCGAGGTGGTATCAACTAGAACTTCACAGATGCCAAAGAGAAAGACTGCAAAGAGCAAGAGCCAGATATTGATAAATTCTTGCGAAATGGCAAAAGCAATAAAAAGCGCAATTACCGCCCTTAGGCCATTTCCTAGCACCAGAGCTTTGCCCCGATTTACACGGTCAACTAATGCCCCAATCGGAATAGCAAAAAAGAGCCAAGGCAGTAATCCAAGGGCGCTCATTGCTCCAATCAGAATTGGATCGTCAGTAAGTGAAACAGCAAGGAGCGGAGCAGCAAGTCTTAGGACGCCATCGACTAAGTTAGTAATTAAGCTGGCAGACCAGATACGAGAAAAATCATGGCCAAGAGGAACTTTTTCACTCACAGCCTTGAGTCTAAACTAACGGCTTAGTAAATCCCTCATTCTTGTGATTTCTGCGCTCTGTGATTCAACAATATTTTTGCCTAGCGTAGCTGCCTCAAGATTCGCGGAATTTAGAATCATATCGGCCATTTCTATTGCCCCTTGATGATGCTTAATCATTCCTTCAAGAAACAAACGATCAAATTCGGCCCCTTTAGCATCTTTTAATTGCGCCATCTCATCATCGCTCAGCATTCCCTCATCCATCATATGTCCAGCATGTGATCCCATCATGGATGAACCCCAATTCTTCATCTGTTCAATCTCAGGACCTTGAGCAGCTTTTATCTCATTTGCTAATTCGATAATTTCTGGATCTGTTGAATTAGTCAATGCTAACTCTGACATCTGGATTGCTTGCTCGTGATGAGGGATCATCATGGCCGCAAACATTTGGTCATCTGCGCTAAATGAAGAGTTAGAACTCTCTTGGGTAGCACAGCCAGTTAATAGGGCGGCAAGAACAAAGAGTAAAAGTTTTCTCATAGCGCGATAGTAAGATAAAACTGTGATTCCTGCAGAGTTAAGCCTTGAGGCAGCATCCCTTGATGATGCGAAAGACTTCGCCGAAATAATGACGCTGGCCGATCAATTCTTTACCCCAGGTGCCGAAATTGTGGGCCCAACTGAGGCTGAGGAAATTCTCAATGGCTATATCGATTCAGTGCAGGCTCGCAAAATAGTAGATCGGGCCAGTGGCAAAGCTCAGGCCTTTATTACCGTGCATCCAGATAACTCTCGAAAGAGAATTTACTGCGACACCTGGCAAAGGCCTGGCGCAAATCTCGAAGGTGCGAGCCTTGAGATATCGCTAGAGCTTGCCAGAGGTATGAGTAGTGAATTTGATCTCTGGATTGGAACTAATGCCAAAGACTTGGGTTACATCCAAGCTTTAACGAAACGAGGTTTTAACCTACTTCGCACCTACCATGGCCTAAAAGCTGAGATTGCAAATCATCCCTATCCCAAACTTGAAAAAGGCTTAGAGATGCGATTGATAAGTGAAGATGAAAAGAAGATTTGGTGGGCTACTCATCAAGATTCTTTTAGTAAACACTTTGGTTTTGTGCCACGCCCCTTTGAGGAGTGGAAGGCGATGATTGATAAGGCAGTTGGAGTTGATCTAAATGCTCGCTGGGTCCTCTATCTCGAGGGGCAAGCCGTTGGCTTTATAGAGTGCAGTGATATTAAGAAAGATGTTGGAGCAGGTTTTGTTG
>JBJOEU010000179.1:0-5785 GCA_046049115.1 Pseudomonadota bacterium | reverse complement strand
AACTAGCCCTCATCGTAACCAGCGTCTCGCCGATCAAATTCAGCGAGACCTGGCCGAGCTGATTCCTCGCGAATTGCGTAGCCCAAGCCTAGGTTTGATTACTTTACAAAGTATTGAACTCACACCGGATTTGGCGCATGCAAAAGTTTTCTTTACTGTTTTGGGTGCTGAGCCTGAAGTAGCCTTGAAAGCGCTGCAAGATAAGGCAGGCTATTTGCATTCTTTATTGTTTAAGCGTTTGCATATTCATACTGTGCCAACCCTGCATTTCCACTACGACAGTTCTGTTGAGCACGGCATTGAAATGTCTCGCTTAATTGATCAAGCAGTCGATAGTGATCGCAAAGACGAGAACGCGTAAATAGCTATGTCTGTACGTATCGACGGCGTTGTTTTGCTTGATAAACCTGCTGGCATGAGCTCGCAAGGTGCTGTCACCGCCGTGAAGCGTGCATTCAATGCTGAAAAAGCAGGACATACTGGCACTCTAGATCCAATGGCTACTGGCTTACTCCCCATTTGTTTGGGTGAGGCAACCAAGTACTCTCAAGATCTATTGGAGGCTGACAAAACTTATATCGCTCAAGTGAAGTTTGGTCAGCGTACCGATACTGGAGATGCTGAAGGCCTAGTCATTGAAGAGTTACCACTCCCAGTATTCGCTGATGCAGTTGCCCTGAAGCTAGCACTAGAGTCATTGCTACCAGCATTTACCGGCCCTATTAGTCAGGTTCCGCCAATGTATTCCGCGCTCAAGCGCGATGGTAAGCCTTTATATGAATACGCTCGTGCAGGTGTTGAGTTGGAGCGTGCCCCAAGAAATATTACGATTCATGCGATTCGTTGGACCAATATTAATTGGCCTGAAGCTACTTTAGAAGTGAGCTGCAGCAAAGGTACTTACATCCGCGTCATAGCAGAAGATATTGGTAAGGCTTTAGGTTGTGGTGCGCATTTAGTTGGCTTGCGCCGCACTGAAGTAGGTCACCTCACTTTAGAGCAGTCTTTCACGATCGAATCCATTCAAAAAGGCTTGCAAGAAAGCTCAAGCTATATCCTGCCAGTCGACGCCCTGTTGCAAACCTTGCCACATCTCACTGTAGATGAACAGCAAGCAAAACGTTTGGAGATGGGCCAACGAGTCCCACTCAATTTACCCTCGATAGAAGCGCTAGTGCGCATCTATCGTGCAACTGCTGCTCCACATAACTTTATTGGCACTGGAGATTGGCGCTCTGGGGTATTGCATCCCAAGCGTCTGATTTCTTCAGCCCATTAATATTTTTGACTTATTAACTGATTGACCTTAATTAACCCGAATTTCATATTCTTAACTTCAGAAGCTTCACATGACTAAACGCGCACTCCGTAATATCGCCATCATCGCCCACGTTGACCACGGTAAAACTACTTTGGTTGACCAACTCTTGCGCCAATCTGGCACATTCCGCTCAAACGAAAAAATGACCGAACGCGTCATGGACTCAAATGACTTGGAAAAAGAGCGTGGCATTACTATTTTGTCCAAGAACTGTGCAGTTGAGTATGACGGCACACACATCAACATCGTTGACACACCAGGACACGCCGACTTCGGCGGTGAAGTAGAGCGTGTGCTCTCCATGGTTGATGGTGTTTTGCTTTTGGTTGATGCGGTTGAAGGCCCAATGCCGCAAACTCGCTTCGTAACCAAGAAAGCCTTAGCTCTTGGTTTGAAGCCGATTGTGGTAATTAATAAGGTTGACCGTCCAGGTGCACGTTGTGATTACGTCATCAACGCCACTTTTGAATTGTTTGATAAGTTAGGTGCTACAGAAGAGCAGCTCGACTTCCCAATCATCTATGCATCAGGCCTGAACGGCTATGCAGGAACGACAGAAGATGTCCGTGAAGGTGATATGCGTCCCTTGTTTGACGCTGTTCTGAAATACGTACCTGTGCGTGATGATGATCCGGATGGTCCTTTGCAGTTCCAGATTTCTTCAATCGACTACAACAGCTATGTCGGTAAGATTGGTGTTGGCCGTATTAGCCGTGGACGTGTGAAGTCAGGTATGGAAGTAGTCTGCATGAACGGTCCTGATGGCGTGCCATTTAAAGGCCGTATCAACCAAGTATTGAAATTTAAAGGTTTAGAGCGTGAAATCGTTGACGAGGCATTTGCTGGCGATATTGCTTTAATTAACGGTATTGAAGAGTTGGCAATTGGTACAACGGTTTGTGCAGTTGATAAGCCAGATGCATTGCCAATGCTCAAGATTGATGAGCCTACTTTAACCATGAACTTCATGGTGAACACTAGCCCATTGGCTGGTCGTGAAGGTAAGTTTGTAACTAGCCGTCAGATTCGTGAGCGTCTTGATCGTGAGTTGAAGGCCAACATGGCTTTGCGTGTAAAAGAGACTGACGATGACACCGTATTTGAAGTATCCGGTCGTGGTGAGTTGCATTTGACTATTTTGGTTGAAACCATGCGTCGAACGGTTGACGTAGAAGATGCTACTCAAGGTTCCGTAATGGAAGACTTGGGTAAGCGCAAGGGCGAGTTGCAAGATATGGTGAGTGACGGAAAAGGTCGCACCCGTCTTGAGTACCGTATTCCTGCGCGCGGCCTAATTGGCTTCCAAGGCGATTTCATGACCATGACTCGCGGTAACGGTTTGATGAGCCATACATTTGATTCTTATGCTCCAGCTAAAGATGGCATCCTGGGCGAGCGTCATAACGGTGTATTGATTAGCCAAGATGATGGCGAAGCAGTTGCTTATGCTATTTGGAAGCTGCAAGATCGTGGTCGTATGTTTGTAAAACATGGCGATCCTGTTTACGAAGGTATGGTGATTGGTATCCATAGTCGCGATAACGATTTAGTTGTGAACCCGATTAAAGGTAAGCAATTAACTAACGTACGTTCTTCAGGTACTGATGAAGCGGTTCGTTTGGTAACGCCAATCGATTTGACTTTGGAATACGCTGTTGAATTCATTAGCGATGATGAGTTGGTTGAAGTAACGCCGAAAAGCGTACGAATCCGTAAGCGTTATTTGAAAGAGCATGACCGTAAGAAGGCATCCCGCGAGTAATTTCGCAAGGGTTCTTTCAGAAGTCTTCTAGTTGCTAAACAAGAGTCACCTTTGGGTGGCTCTTGTTTTTACTCCATAGCAATATTCACAAAACATTAGTAAATTACTTAATTCATGCTGCCATCAATCGAACAACGCCTTGCTCAAGAGTTATCCGCTAAACCTGCACAGGTATCTGCTGCTATAGCCTTAATGGATGAGGGTGCAACAGTGCCCTTTATTGCGCGTTATCGCAAAGAAGCAACTGGTGGTCTGGACGATACGCAGTTGCGTTTACTAGAAGATCGACTCGGTTATTTACGAGAATTAGAAGAGCGCCGTAAAGCGATTGTTGCTTCGATTGAAGAGCAGGGCAAGATGACGCCAGAGCTACTTAAATCCATCATGCTAGCTGAGGATAAAACGCGCCTTGAAGACCTCTATCTTCCTTATAAGCTCAAGCGTCGTACTAAGGCGCAAATCGCTTTAGAGGCGGGATTAGAACTTCTTGCCAATGATTTATTGACTAACCCGATGTTGGATCCAGAGGCAGAAGCTACCAAATACCTCAAAGAGGCGTTTACATCTGATCAAGGCGATAACCCTGGTGTTGTCGATGTTAAAGCAGCCCTTGAGGGTGCACGTCAGATTTTGATGGAACGCTTTGCTGAAGATGCTGGACTAGTCCAATCACTCAGAACGTATTTGCAAGAGCATGGCGTGGTGGAATCCAAAGTCATTGCTGGCAAAGAGCAGGAGGGTGAGAAGTTCGCAGATTACTTCGATTATTCAGAACCTATCTCGGCAATTCCGTCGCATCGTGCCTTGGCATTATTTAGAGGCCGTCGTGAGCAAATGCTCATGGTGAATTTACGTCTCGATACTGAAGAAGAAAAGCCTAAGTGGGATGCACCACATAATCCTTGTGAGTCTCGCATTGCCAATCAGTTCAAGATTAAAAACGAAGGTCGCCCTGCCGATCAGTGGCTCGCAGAGACCGTGCGCTGGACTTGGCGTATTAAGTGCTCCATGCACTTGGAGTCTGAGCTGATGAGTGCATTGCGTGAACGCTCCGAAGCTGAGGCGATTAATGTCTTTGCACGTAACCTCAAGGCTTTACTATTGGCTGCACCTGCAGGGCCAAAGGTCACCATTGGTCTAGACCCTGGCATGAGAACGGGCGTAAAGGTTGCCGTAGTCGATGCAACTGGTAAGGTGGTTGATACCGATGTGATTTATCCGCATCAACCTAAGAATGATTGGGACGGCTCACTGCATACCCTCGCTAAATTAGCCGAGAAACATCAGGCCACCTTAATCTCAATCGGTAACGGTACAGCCTCACGTGAGACTGACAAGCTAGCGCAAGATTTGATCAAAGCTAAACCCGAGCTCAAGCTGACCAAGATTGTGGTTTCTGAAGCAGGGGCATCGGTTTACTCAGCTTCTGAGTACGCCTCAAAAGAATTACCTGGGATGGATGTGTCATTGCGTGGGGCAGTCTCGATTGCCAGAAGGTTGCAGGATCCACTGGCCGAGTTAGTCAAGATTGATCCTAAGTCAATTGGTGTAGGCCAATATCAGCATGATGTGATGCAGACTCAGTTAGCCAAGTCACTAGTGGCAGTAGTGGAGGATTGCGTAAACGCAGTAGGGGTTGATGTGAATACGGCATCAGCTCCACTATTGGCAAGAGTCTCAGGTTTGAGTAGTACGGTTGCTGAGGGTATCGTGACTTATCGAGATAGCAATGGCGCCTTTCAGACGCGGGCAGATTTGCGTAGCGTGCCACGCTTAGGTGAGAAGACTTTCGAGCAAGCTGCTGGCTTCTTGCGCATCATGAATGGCAAAGATCCATTAGATGCATCTGCTGTCCACCCAGAATCCTATCCTTTGGTAGAAAAGATTCTGAAGGACATCAAGAAGGGCGTCAAAGAAGTCATTGGCGATGCTGGAATACTCAAGGGACTCAACCCAGAAAAGTATGCTGATGAGAAATTTGGCGTTCCCACTGTTACTGACATCATTAAAGAATTAGAAAAGCCTGGTCGTGATCCGCGTCCGGAGTTCACTACAGCGACTTTTAAAGATGGCGTTGAAAAAATCAGTGATCTGAAAGCGGATATGGTTTTAGAAGGCGTGGTGACTAACGTCGCAGCCTTCGGCGCCTTTGTCGATATTGGTGTTCATCAAGATGGCCTCGTCCATATCTCCGCATTAGCCAATACCTTTGTAAAGGATCCGCACACCGTAGTTAAAGCTGGACAGGTTGTGAAAGTCAAAGTGCTTGAGGTGGATGAAAAGCGCAAACGGATTGCATTAACAATGCGACTCTCTGATGAAGCACCTAAAGTCTCAGCGGGCTCAAAACCTGAGCAAAGGGCAAATAGACCTGGCACCCCAAGAGCTCCAGAAACTAAAAGACCCCAAGAAGATAGAAGGTCTGCACCTCCAATGAATAATGCAATGGCAGATGCCTTGCGTAAATTAAAGGGGTAGATCTACACCTCCAAAAATAATGTAGTAACATTGCTACATTAATTATCTTTGTGGAGGCTTCAATGATCACCACTTTATCTAGCCGAGAATTTAACCAAGATACCGGTAAGGCAAAAAAAGCCTCTGAAACCGGCCCAGTGTTTATTACTGATCGCGGCAAGCCTGCGCATGTATTAATGACTTTTTCAGACTACCAGCGAGTCCTAGGAAAAAGAAAAAATATG
>JBJOEU010000178.1:0-3321 GCA_046049115.1 Pseudomonadota bacterium | reverse complement strand
CCGCCAAGCTGATAAAATCCTTTTCATCGTTTTTTTACAACCCTTGGGGGAATTAATGGATAACATCGAACAACGCGTTAAGAAGATCGTCGCTGAGCAATTGGGCGTCGCAGAAGCAGAGATCAAGAATGAATCTTCTTTTGTGAATGACTTAGGCGCAGACTCTCTTGACACTGTTGAATTAGTAATGGCTTTGGAAGATGAGTTCGGGATTGAAATTCCGGATGAAGAAGCTGAAAAAATTACTACTGTTCAGCTCGCTATCGATTTTGCTCAGTCAAAAGCTCAGGGTTAATTCCCTAGCTTAGTTAAAAGCTATTACTGTGTCAGCATCAAATGGCCGCCGCCGGGTTGTTGTTACCGGCTTAGGCCTGATTTCACCAGTTGGTAACTCGGTTGATGTAGCTTGGTCTAATTTGCTCGCGGGCAAATCAGGCATCGCTACCATCACGAAGTTCGACCACACACCGCTGAGCGTGCATTTCGCTGGTGAGGTAAAAGACTTTAATGTCGAAGATTATGTTTCTGCCAAAGAGGCGCGCCACATGGATACCTTTATCCATTACGGCATCGCTGCTGGTACGCAAGCAATTCGCGATAGCGGTTTACAGGTAACCGAAGAGAACGCCGAGCGCATTGGCGTTATGGTTGGCTCAGGCATTGGTGGTTTGCCGATGATCGAAGAGACTGGCGCTGAATTGTTAGCTCGCGGTCCTCGTCGTATCTCCCCATTCTTTGTTCCAGGCTCAATCATTAATATGATTTCTGGTCATCTCAGTATTTTGTTTGGTCTTAAAGGTCCAAACGTTGCTGCAGTTACAGCTTGTACTACCGGTTTGCACAGTATTGGATTAGCGGCACGCTTAATTCAGTATGGTGATGCGGACGTGATGGTTGCTGGCGGGGCTGAATCTACTATCTCTGCATTGGGTGTTGGTGGCTTCGCTTCAGCTCGTGCACTTTCTACTCGCAACGATGATCCTGCAACTGCTTCACGCCCATGGGACAGAGACCGTGATGGTTTCGTTTTGGGTGAGGGCGCTGGCGTCATCGTGCTTGAAGAGTACGAACATGCTAAAGCCCGTGGTGCAAAAATCTACTGTGAGCTCTTGGGCTTTGGTATGAGTGGTGATGCGTATCACATGACTGCCCCAAATATGGATGGCCCACGTCGATGCATGGTCAATGCCATGCGTGATGCTGGTTTAAACCCAGACCAAATTCAATACATCAATGCTCACGGCACTTCTACACCTTTAGGTGACAAGAATGAAACCGGTGCGATTAAAGCTGCTCTTGGCGATCACGCTAAGAAGACTTTGATTAATTCCACCAAGTCGATGACTGGACACCTTTTAGGTGGTGCCGGCGGCTTAGAGTCGGTATTTACTATTCTGGCGCTGCATAACCAGAAGTCTCCACCAACAATCAACATCTTCAATCAAGATCCAGAGTGTGATTTGGACTACTGCGCCAATACTGCTCGCGATGTGAAGATTGACCATGCCGTGAAAAACAACTTTGGCTTTGGGGGTACTAACGGTACCTTGATTTTTGGCAAACTGACCTAATATCTCTAGTAGGTCCTTCTTTTCTTATTTCAATTATTGGTTTTTACCAAGTAAGTCTATAGCACTATGAAAAAGTATCTTATTGCGTTCTTGGCTATGTTTAGCTTGGGGCAAACCGCGCTTATTCCCCAGGCCTGCGCTCAGAGCCCACGGGTTTCTATTCCTGATTTTGCCGACTTAGTTGAGCGAGCTAGTCCTGCTGTGGTGAACATTCGAACCACTGAAAAAGTATTGCAGCAGCAAGCTCAGGGCGGTATTCCGGGGATGCCTGAGGATCAGGCTGAGTTCTTCCGTCGTTTCTTTGGGGTGCCTATTCCGGGATTGCCTGGTGGCTCTAAGCAAGCGCAACCTAATCCCGGTAAACCTCAAGAAGCGGATCGTGGCGTAGGCTCTGGCTTCATTATTGAATCCAATGGCTTAATTTTGACCAATGCCCACGTAGTCGAGGGCGCGAATACCATTTACGTCACCTTGACGGATAAACGTGAGTACAAAGCCAAGTTGTTGGGCATGGATAAGCGAACCGATATGGCGGTTGTCAAAATCGATGCGCGTGATTTACCTAAGTTGCCACTAGGTGATTCTTCTCGTGTGAGGGTGGGTGAGTGGGTGTTGGCAATTGGCTCCCCATTTGGCCTAGAAAATACGGTGACTGCTGGCATCGTGTCTGCCAAGAGTCGTGATACCGGTGATTACTTGCCATTCATCCAGACTGACGTAGCAGTTAACCCCGGCAACTCAGGCGGCCCATTATTGAATACCGCCGGACAAGTGATTGGCATTAATTCGCAAATCTTTAGTCGCTCTGGCGGGTATATGGGCATTTCATTTGCCATTCCAATTGATGAAGCGATGCGTGTTGCGGAGCAACTGCGCACCAATGGAAAAATGACTCGTGGCCGAATTGGCGTCGCTTTGGGTGAGATGACTAAAGAAATTGCAGAGAGTCTAGGTCTTGGTAGACCTCGTGGCGCTTTTGTGCGTAATGTTGAGCCAGGTGGCCCGGCAGCAGCGGGTGGCATTGAGTCTGGTGATGTGATTCTGAGCTTCAATGGCCGTGATATTGGCAAATCGACTGACTTGCCAAGAGCCGTCGGGGAAACCAAGCCAGGAACTAGCGCCAACGTACAGGTTTGGCGTAAGGGCTCCACTAAGGATTTGATGGTTTCTGTAGTGGATACCGAAGCAGGTCAATCTGCCGTGAAGAAGTCAGATAACTCAAGTTCATCTGGTGGAAACACGAATTCTCTTGGGGTAGCAGTTTCTGAGCCCTCAGACAGCAAGAAAAAGGAGCTCAATATCCGCGGAGGTGTCGAGGTTACTGGTCTAGGGGATGGCCCTCTGGCGCGCTCAGGAGTGCGTCCCGGGGACGTCATTATCCGAATTGCTGATGCTGACATCACAGGGGTGAAGCAGTTTGAGGGTCTTGTGAAGGGCTTAGACTCCAATAAGTCGGTTCCAGTTTTTGTTCGTCGGGCTGACAGCACGCTGATTATTCCAGTAAGACCAAAGTAAGCCAAAACCTTGTTTTTTGGATGAAATAAGGGGGTTTGGCGCTAATTTGGCGCCACCCATTACAATCATATTAAGACGACTTTTTGCAGCGCATCATCGTGGTGCGTTCTGACAAGGCGTTTTTTGAAGACTACACAAGACGCTATGGATTTAATCCGCAATTTTTCTATCATCGCCCACATTGATCACGGCAAATCAACGCTGGCTGATCGCATCATTCAACTCTGTGGCGGTC
>JBJOEU010000177.1:0-4404 GCA_046049115.1 Pseudomonadota bacterium | reverse complement strand
CGGTAGATAAAAAACCTGAATCGTAAGTGAACTTGCCGGTTTGGCCATAAAGTTTACGAATATCAATTACATCGGGGCCAACGGTGCCTTTGTATATTGGCAAGTCGATATCTGGTGTGCCGTCCGAAAACGATAATTTTGCCTTGATGTCCGATTCAATCATTTCTAATCCTTAGTCATTCAAATTGATGATTACTACATTATGTGATCACGCATCTAAACTACAACTACAACACCATGCTGAATTATTTCTGCCTCAGCTTTTGTAATACCGCCTTAAAAGAGTCTTCCTGAGACTCTTTTTCTAATCCAGCCACGGAATCCCTGCGGCTAATTAAAAGGTCCATTAAATCATTGTCTTCTAAAGCAAATAACAGGGTCAGTACTTTTCCATCTTCTACACTTAATTGAGCGCCGTAGCGCTCAAAAAAACGTTGCAGAATAAGATCGTTTTCAAGCAAACCCCTGCGGGCATCGCTCTTTAAGCGATATAACTCTGCATTACTGAGGGTCATACTGCCCTACGAACCATCAATTCCTTAATCTTTCCAATTGCCTTGGTCGGATTGAGATGCTTGGGACAAACGTCCACGCAGTTCATGATGGTATGACAACGGAACAAACGGTATGGGTCTTCCAAGTTGTCTAAGCGCTGCGCCGTATCTTCATCTCGGCTATCTGCAATAAAGCGATATGCCTGAAGTAAGCCTGCTGGGCCAACAAACTTATCAGGATTCCACCAGAAAGATGGGCATGAAGTTGAGCATGAGGCGCACAAGATGCACTCATACAAACCATTCAACTCCTCACGCTCTTCAGGACTCTGGAGGCGCTCTTTCTCTGGAAATGGATTGTCATTCACCAAGTAAGGTTTGATAGACAAGTATTGTTTAAAGAACAATGTCATGTCCACAATCAAATCACGCACTACTGGCAAACCAGGCAATGGGCGCAATGTAATGACTTTAGGCAAGGTCAACATATTCGTTAAGCAAGCCAACCCGTTCTTACCGTTGATGTTCATGGCATCCGAGCCACAAACACCTTCGCGACATGAACGGCGATAGGTAATACTTTCAGCGGTAAATTTCAAATACACGAATATCACTCATTTTTAATTTCTCTTCGCTTAGAAAGTACGTTCTTTAGGAGGGAAAGACTCAACAGTCAATGGCTTCAAAACAACCGGCTTGTAATCTAGGCGATTGCCTTCGCTGTACCAAAGCGTGTGTTTCATCCAGTGCTCATCATCACGCTCTTGATGGTCATCGTGTGAATGCGCGCCGCGACTTTCTTTACGGGCAGCTGCTGAAATCATAGTTGCGTTTGCAGCCTCAATTAAGTTGGCAACTTCTAAGGCTTCGATACGTGCCGTGTTGAAAATCGCAGACTTATCCTTGAGCCACAAGTGCTTAGCGCGCTCAGTAAGCTTAGCCATTTGACGGACACCTTCATCCATCAATTCTTGGTTACGGAATACGCCAGCATATTTCTGCATAGTCTTACGAATATCGTTCGCAACATCTTGCGCATACTCACCAGAGGTGGACTCATCAAGAGCGGCAATACGGGCCAGAGTTTGCTCACCAGCATTTGCAGGCAATGGTTTGAATTCGCGATTCTTCAGATCCATTGCAACAATGTGATTACCAGCAGCACGACCAAACACCAATAAGTCAAGCAATGAGTTGGTACCTAAACGGTTTGCACCGTGAACAGATACACAAGAGCACTCACCGATGGCATACAGACCATTCACGATCTCGTTATGTTTGCCATTACCAGGCACAACTACTTGGCCATTGATATTGGTAGGGATACCGCCCATCTGATAGTGAATGGTTGGTACAACTGGAATTGGCTCTTTAGTAACGTCAACGTTAGCAAAGTTAATACCGATTTCATAAACTGAAGGTAAACGCTTCATGATGGTCTCGGCACCAATGTGCGTTAAGTCGAGAACCACGTAATCGCCATTCGGACCGCAACCGCGCCCTTCTTTAATCTCTTGGTCCATGCAGCGTGAAATGAAGTCACGTGGAGCCAAGTCTTTATAGGTCGGAGCATAGCGTTCCATGAAGCGCTCGCCATCCTTGTTACGCAAGATAGCACCCTCACCGCGACAACCCTCTGTCAACAATACGCCCGCACCAGCTACGCCAGTTGGGTGGAATTGCCAGAACTCCATATCTTCCAATGGAATGCCTGCACGTGCCGCAAGGCCCATACCGTCACCGGTATTAATAAACGCATTAGTAGATGCATCCCAAATACGACCTGCACCACCAGTAGCCATCATGACTACCTTAGTTTCCAGAATATAAACTTGACCCGTTTCCATTTCGAGCGCAGTCACACCAACAACATCACCCGCGTCGTCACGAATTAAATCAAGAGCTAACCACTCAACGAAGAAGTTTGTTTTTGCACGAACATTTCGCTGGTATAGGGTGTGCAACATAGCATGGCCAGTACGGTCAGCTGCAGCGCAAGCGCGTTGGACGGCTTTTTCGCCATAGTTTGCTGTGTGTCCGCCAAATGGGCGCTGATAAATTGTGCCATCTGGATTGCGATCAAACGGCATGCCGTAGTGCTCAAGCTCATAAACAACTTTTGGAGCTTCGCGGCACATGAACTCGATCACATCTTGGTCGCCCAACCAATCAGAACCTTTAATCGTGTCGTAAAAATGATAGTGCCAGTTATCTTCACTCATATTACCGAGTGAGGCACCAATACCACCCTGGGCAGCAACGGTATGTGAACGCGTTGGGAAAACTTTAGTTAATACCGCAACATTCAGGCCAGCTTCTGCTAACTGCAAAGAAGCACGCATACCCGAACCACCTGCACCAATAATTACCGCGTCGAACTTACGGCGTGGCAATGCTTTTTTAATCGCGGTCATTGAATTACACTTTCCACAAAATTTGTACGGCATAGGCCGCACAGGCTACAAGATACAAAACAGTTAACACTTGGAGTGTTAAGCGAATGCTGACAGGCTTGATGTAATCCATCCAGATATCACGGATACCAATCCAAGCGTGATAGAACAAGCTGATGAAAAACAACAGCGTCAAAAGCTTCATGAGCTGATTACTAAATAAGCCAGCCCAACCTTCATAAGTTGCGCTACCGGTGATGGTGTAGTCCACCAAAAGAACAATCGTAAAAACTACCATCACGATAGCTGTGGCACGCTGAATAATCCACTCTTTGAGGCCGTAATGGGCACCAACGACTAAGCGCTTAGGTCCAATTTGATAAGTAGGCATTCGATTTCCTTAATGAATAAGCTTAGTACAAGCCAAATAGTTTGAGGCCGACAATCGCGGTGAGAGCAAGCCCTAAGCAAAATACAAAAATTGCCGAGCGGTTGGCATCGACCTTTTCAACACCGATCTCTAAATCCAGCAACAGATAGCGAATTCCGGCACAGAAATGGTGCAAAAAGGACCAAATCAATCCCAGAAGAATCATTTTTACCAGTACATGGCCAGTAATTGCCTGAAAGGTTTGGTAGCTCATCTCAGAAGCTAAGCTTTGATCAAAGAGATAAAGCAAGAATGGCAACATTAAGAACAGTGCCGCCCCGCTAATTCGGTGAAGAATGGACACTTTCCCAGCCCAAGGAAGGCGGTACTTGATTAACTGAGCCAAACCAATATTTCGGTAAACCGGCCTATCTTTTTTTACATCTTGCTGTGCGTCAACCATGGGTAATCTCAATCTTTCGGTGGAGGTTCATTGTGGTTTTGTTGTGTTGCAACATATTCTATTAGAAACCTGGGGTTGGTGGGGACTTTTTAGCGTTTAAAGGGGTTAAATAGTGGTTTTTACTGATTTTGAGTGTACTACCTAGTTCAATTTATTGTCGTAGTGCTGACCGTTAGTGTCATATCTTGCGCGTCGAACTTCTACTGGTTTATTCCCGTAGGTGAAAGCCACACGTTCGACAGAAAGCAAAGCTGCACCCTCAACAACTTGTAGATGTTGGGCAAGGTCTGAACCAGCTAAGACGGCCTTAATTTTTTCCTCTGCCCGAACCATATGAGTGGCGTATTCAGACTCGTAAAAGGCATACATCGGACCAGGCCAAGCATTGAGCATGTCTAGATTGAGGCCCTTAAAACGGGCTTCTGGCAGCCAAATTTCTTCGAAAACGATTGGTCGGCCTGCAGAGCTTTGGATTCGATCAATCCGAATCATTGAATCGCTTGGCTTGAGCTTGAGTAACTGAGCAATATACGGATCAGATTGGATGTTTTCACAGACTAAAAACTGGTTTTTTAGGTGCAACTTCTCTCCAGAATCAGGCTCTAAACGCAAAAATCGATATTGAAAGTCTTCTTCTTGATGGGTTGCTACAAAGGTGCCTTTACCTTGGCGACGTATTAGTAA
>JBJOEU010000176.1:0-3356 GCA_046049115.1 Pseudomonadota bacterium | reverse complement strand
GCAAATTCGTTATCGAGAAAGCCTAAGTCAAACGCCGCATTATGAATAACTACTTCAGCGCCATCAACAAACTCAATTAACTCTTCCACAATATTTGAGAAAACGGGTTTGTCGGACAGGAACTCACGAGAGAGCCCATGGACCGCAAAGGCGCCAGCATCGATATCACGTTCAGGATTGATGTAGTAATGAAAGGTGCGATCCGTCAAGCGACGGCCCACCATCTCAACGCAACCAATTTCAATAATACGATCGCCTGTAGCAGGATTAAGACCGGTTGTTTCAGTATCGAGAATCACTTGACGCATTAGGTGCCTTCTAAGACGGAGGGAGGTATTTCAAGGGGCCCATTACCGGCGTATTTATCCAAATACAGATAGATCACGGGGGTAATGATGAGCGTTACAAACTGCGAGAAGACTAAACCGCCAGCTACGCTGATGCCCAAGGGTTGACGCAATTCTGCTCCTGCACCTAAACCCAATGCAATCGGTAGGGCGCCCATCAGAGCGGCAATCGTTGTCATCATGATTGGTCGAAAGCGCAATATGCAAGCCTCACGGATAGCCTTTTCTGGTGTCATACCTTGATTACGCTGAGCATCCAAAGCAAAGTCAATCATTAAGATCGCATTTTTCTTAACGATTCCAATCAACAGCAAGATACCAATCGATGCGATGACGGTTAGCTCAAAGCCAAATATACGCAGAGCTAAAATCGCGCCAATTGCTGCTGAGGGGAGGCCCGCCAAAATAGTCAGTGGATGAATGTAGCTCTCATAGAGCACGCCAAGTAATATATAAATAACACCCAAAGCAGCTAAGATTAAGATGACTTGCCCAGACTGATTGTCTTTAAATACGGCGGCATCACCACCATAACTGGTAATGATTGAAGGCGGGAGCCCTATCTCTTTTTCATATCCATCAATTGCCTTGGTCGCATCACCTAAGAACACATCTGGCGCCAGGTTAAAGGAAATGGTTACCGCTGGAATTTGACCTTGATGATTTACGGCGGTTGGGCCGACAGTGCGCACAAAACTAGCTAGGCTGGAGAGTGGAATTAGCTTGTCGGTTGCTCGACCCCTGACGTAAACCTTATTTAAATCAGTTTCAAACTGACGATCACTTTCGGCGGTTTCTAGAATGACGTAATAGGTGTTGACTGGGGTGTAGATGGTTGACACTTGACGTTCGCCAAATGAGTTGTATAGCGCGCTGCGAATATCGGCGATCGTTACACCAGCACTAGCAGCCTTTTCACGATCGATCTCAATTTTGACATTGAGACCTTTCATCTTGGAATCGCTCGTGACATCTCTAAAGATCGGATTGCTGCGGATCTTATCCGTCATCTTGTCAGCCCACTCATTCACACCTTCAAAGCCTACACTTTGAAGTGTAAATTGGTAGCGACTCTTACTGCTTCTACCGCCAAGCTGTAAGTTTTGAACTGGGCGCATATAAACCTGCAGGCCTGGAATATCTTTGAATTTATTTCTAAGACCTTCGATGACCTTACTCATTTTTTCTCGATCACCCTTAGGTTTAAGGATGATGAAGAAACGACCAGTATTCCTACCTGAACTTTGCCCGCCACCCAAGATGGAGATAGAGTTGGCCACATTAGGATCGTTATTGACTATTTCTGCTGCACGATCTTGAAGCTCCAACATGGTTTTAAAAGAAGTATCTTCTGAAGCTTCCGTGGTGGCAGTGATTTGACCAATATCTTCTTCTGGAAAAAAACCTTTAGGACTATTTGCAAATAAATAAATAGTGATGAAGAGGCTTGCGACTGCCCCCCACAATACTTTTTTACGATTCAGTAGTGCTAGATCTAAATAGTGAACATAGGTCTTCAAAGACCAGTTAAAAATCTGATCAAACTTTTTGGTGATGGCATATTCTTTTGGATGATCACCTGGCTTGGGTAAGAAGCGGCTGCATAGCAGTGGCACTATGGTGAGAGAGACCACCGCCGATACCAAAATAGATAGCGAAACTACCACTGCAAACTCTCTAAAGAGCAGGCCGATTGGACCAGCCATAAAGAAGAGGGGGATAAAGACTGCTACCAAAGAGATGGAGATGGAGATAATCGTGAATCCCACCTCTTTACTGCCTTTGAGAGATGCTTTGAGTGGATCCATGCCTTTTTCAATGTGGCGCATGATGTTTTCAAGCACAACGATGGCATCGTCCACCACCAAGCCAACTGCCAAGGTAATTCCTAGTAGCGAAATATTGTCTAAGCTATAGCCCAATATATAGAGCAAAAAGAATGCGCCAATCAGTGAAATTGGCAAGCTAATCGAAGGGATGAGGGTCGCAGATATCCGTTTTAAAAACAAAAATATCACCAATACAACGAGCAAAATAGTTAAAGCAAGTGTGATGTTGACATCATGAATCGCCTCAACGATGGACAGCGATCTATCGTTGACGAGTGTCAGCTTAATAGAGGCTGGCATTTGCTCTTGAAGTCTGGGCAATAATTTTTTGATTGATTTGACC
This sequence comes from Pseudomonadota bacterium, assembly GCA_046049115.1. Lineage (GTDB taxonomy): Bacteria > Pseudomonadota > Gammaproteobacteria > Burkholderiales > Burkholderiaceae > Polynucleobacter. The sequence continues at coordinate 837 of JBJOEU010000176.1, read as the reverse complement.
AGATCGACCGTATTTGCATTGGGTTGCCGCAAGATGCCAATCGCAATCGAGCGCTCCCCACCCGATGTGGCAAAGGTCTTCACATCTTCAAAGCTTTCTTGTACGTCTGCAACATCGCGAAGATATACCGGTAAGCCATTTCGCTGGGCAATGACTAGGTTGCCAAATTCTTCTGCTTTAACTAATTGGGGATTCGCGTAAATGGTAATCAGTTGACGCGGTCCATCTAGAGTGCCTACTGGACTATTGGTATTGGCCTTATTAATTGCAGTGGCCAATTCTTCCATGGTGATGTTGCGGTTGCCCAAAGCATCGGGGCGAACGCTGACACGAACAGCATAGCGCTTTGCGCCATACACCTGCACTTGAGAAACTCCGCTGATAGTCGAGATATTCGGAGCGAGAAGATTTTCTGCGTAATCATTGATTTCAGAAAGGCTAATCGACGGAGAGCTTACTCGGATGACAAGGACTGCAGTATCGGCGGGATTAATTTTGCGGTAAGACGGAGGAACCGTCATTTCAATCGGTAGCCTACGCTGCGCACGAAGTAATGCTGCTTGCACATCTACTGCAGCTTTATCAATATCTCGCTCACTCGTAAACTCCAAGGTGATGCTAGTAGATCCAAGGGTGTTGGTTGAGCTAATGACCTTAATGCCATCAATCGTTGAGAATTCTTTCTCAAGCGGCAGTGCCACAGAAGATGCCATATTTTCTGGCGCCGCTCCTGGAAGACTGGCGCTAACCGAAATGATGGGTGTATTGAAGCTGGGAAGTGCTGCAACGGGAATATTGAAGTAGGCAACGGTGCCTGCAATCACCGTTGAAATAGAT
>JBJOEU010000175.1:0-3364 GCA_046049115.1 Pseudomonadota bacterium | reverse complement strand
GTAAACAGTCACTGATGACTGAGCTTGAGCTGCTGACGCAAATGCGCCGATTGCTGCAACTGCTAATAGCGATTTTTTCATTCTTTAAATCTCCATAAATTGAAAGTAATGCCCAAATAAGTTCGGGACTCATGAATTTTGCTTGTTTTACCCTCCTAGGTTGGGGGTAGGGGCATTTAGAGGCTGTTTTTGCTTGTGGAAAGGCAGTTTTTTGGCTTTCTTCGTTGTATCAGGGCAACAAGGGCTTGGATTCCTGTCTTTTTAGGGTCTTAGATGCCAAAATTGTCATATGGCAAGCCGTGAATTCTTAAAAATCCTTCAATCTGCTCGATTAGGTGACGTATCCGCACAACAAAACTTAGCCTCTGCTTATTTAACGGGGGCGTTGAAAACGCCCATTCAGCCGGCTAATGCATTGATTTGGCTAGAGAAATCGTATTTATCCATTAAAAATCAAGTGGTTAACGATTCCAGCGCAGGTGCAACTGAATTTCTTGAAATAGATACGCCCTCCCCAGAAATGCTGGGAATTTTGAAGCAAATTTCTTTGGTTCCCCTGGGGCTCACCTTTAATTCACCAGCTTTTTCTTTTGGCTGGGAGTCATTCTGGAAGCTAGCCAAGGCAAATATCGATGTCAGCCATGCTGTGCAATGGCAACTCGCTGAACTACTACTCGATCCAAATAAAAAAGCGCTTCATACAGAGCTCGCTGAATGGCTCTCAAGGCAAGAAGGTAATCTCGACCTCCCCACCCTCCAAAAAACTGCCAAAGAATTTCTTCTTTCGCTGGCCGAATCAGAAACACCCTTCACCAATTCAGCCAAAGAACTTTTGATTAAGCTCCAGCCTAAGGACGAAGCACTATCTTACCTGTGGAGTGCTTGGCTCTCAGAGAAGAATGAGAGTGCATTAGTACAGGCAGCAGAACTCGGCCTGACGATCGCAAAACTCACCTTAGGTTTACGTCTTGCTCAATTGAATGAAGCAGGTTCTGATACGAAAGATGCGATCGGAGCTGGCGGCGTCAAATCGAATGCCTCTCTCAAGAAAGCAGCCTACTGGTTAGGACTTGCTGCAAAAGATGGAGATCGGGATGCCTGGTTTGCACTTGGCGAGATTTATCGTCGCCCACAGTTCTCTGGATACAACGCTAGTGAAAGTGATCGCTGCTTTGATCGCGCAGCTGATTTGGGTCATCCTGTGGCTCAATTCAGAAGAGGTGCGAACCTCTGGCGCAAACGTGAAAAAGTGGAAGAGAAAGTTCGTGGGCTTCAAGCTTCCTATTGGATTTGGCAAGCTCACCAACAGGGTGTGCCCGAAGCACAAGAATTACTAAGCAAAGTTCTGGAAAACGTCTCCAGCCCCAAGAATAATGATTGGTTTAAGTTGGCCACTTATGCTGAAAAGGCTTTAAATCATCATGCGGAGCATCAATTGGATGAGGAGTGGATCTTGCTATGTCACCGACTCATTGTTGCCAATCAATTTAACTTAAGCAAAGCCGAATTGTTACTGTGTGAAGTAGGTCAGCTACAGCATGAGCACTGCGTGGTTGTAGATATTCGTCATGAGCTGCCAAAGATACTGCCTAGATTAATTCAGATTGATACCACGCAGCAGCGCCGCTCTTTACTCGCCGCAGGAAAAGTATTTGCAGGAACTGAATCGGGACAAGAAGGCAATTTGCGACAGCGACGCTATCGATTTGATCGAGTTACAGAATGGCTCAGCGCCACCTTCTCACAAGCTCAAGCGGTGGCTTGAGTATCTGGCTTTGTACTTGCGTCAGCATCATCGTCTGACGGCTTTGGTACATAAAAGCGAGCTATAAGTAAGCCCAACTCATAAAGCAGAGTCATAGGAATCGCCAGTAGTAATTGAGAAAGCACATCAGGCGGCGTGACAATAGCTGAAATGACAAAAGCACCAACGATCACATAGGGACGAATCTCTCTAAGCTTTTCTAGAGGAACCATACCCATTCGAACCAAGACAACGACAACAACGGGCACTTCGAAAGTAAGTCCAAAAGCCAGGAAGGTGTTCATAGCAAAGCCAAGGTACTTATCAATATCCGTTGACATCTCCGCGCCCAAGGGAGCGTTGTAGCTAGCCATAAACTCAAACACCGTCGGAAATACTAAGAAGTAGGCAAATGCCATACCAAATATAAAGAGGCTATAGCTACTCACCACTAAGGGCACAATCAGTTTGCGCTCATGCTGATACAGCCCCGGTGCAATGAAAGCCCATAATTGATACATCACTACGGGTAGTGCGATGATGAAAGCTACCAACATGGTGACCTTCATCGGCACGAAGAATGAACCTGTGACATCAGTCACAATCATCTTGCCACCAGAAGGCAAAGCATTTAACAGTGGTTGCGAGAACAAATGAAAAATATCGGGTGCCCAGTAAACTAGGGAAACAAAAACCACGATGATGGCTAAAGCTGATTTAATAATGCGATCACGCAACTCATATAAATGCGATAGAAACGATTCTTGTAAGCCCGAATCTTCTGTTGAGTTATTTTCAGTCATGCGTGGATATTTATATTCTTGTAGTTTTGATTCTTTTATTACTTATTAGCACTATGGTGAAAGCGCTTCATGCGGGCTGCACCAGATTGCACGCGAGTGCGCATGCCAGTGGAATTCTTAAACCAAACTGGTCTTGCTGCGCGCCTGACACCCCAACTCTTACGGCCTTGACGAATTGACTTGCCAAGCACTTCTTTCTCATCAAGAGGCGCTCTGGTGAAATTATTTTCATAGATGTCGGCCTGATCACTGAGATTGGCACCTGCCTCTTGAACGGTAGATTGAAGTGAGCTCTCAACATCCTTCAAGGCGGAGACACTTTCTTCACGAAGTTTCTTGAACTCCTCGACGTCCATCTGTCGGCTAACTTCGGATTTCACATCCGCCATATAGCGTTGAGCACGTCCAAACAAATTACCCGCCATGCGGGCAATCTTAGGTAGGCGCTCTGGGCCGACCACCACCAATGCAACTACTGCAATGAGTGCAAGCTTTGAAACTCCGAGATCAATCATTACAGCTGCGCATTATTTCTATCAACAATTATTTATTGATGTCTTTTGCCTGAACATCCACAGTTTTCTCTGTTGATGCAGCCGCGCTCTGGATTTGTTCCTTGGCTTTATCTTGCGACTCTTCTGTTCCCTCGGGCGTTTTCATGCCGTCTTTAAAACCTTTAACAGCACCTCCTAGGTCTGTACCGATATTGCGCAATTTCTTGGTACCAAATACCAACATCACGATTACCAAAACAATCAACCAATGCCAAATGCTAAATGAACCCATTTTTAATCTCCTCGGACTATTTTTTCCAGGG
>JBJOEU010000174.1:0-4665 GCA_046049115.1 Pseudomonadota bacterium | reverse complement strand
CCTTTAGCGTCGATCGGCGGTGTGGTTGGTCTATTCTTAGCTGGTGAATATTTATCTGTACCTGCCGCAGTAGGATTTATTAACTTATGGGGTATTGCCGTTCTGAATGGCGTGGTGTTGATCTCATTCATTAAGCAGTTGCGCGAAGAGGGCTACTCTATGGAAGATGCCTTGCTGCATGGATGTGGGCATCGCTTTAGACCGGTCATGATGACCGCCTCAGTCGCCATGTTGGCTTTAGTGCCCATGCTATTTTCAGGTGGTCCAGGATCTGAGGTTACAAGACCGCTAGCTGCAGTGGTCATCGCTGGTCTGATTACATCAACTGCATTAACATTACTAGTACTCCCTGTCTTGTACAGATGGTTCGAAGATAAAGAGGTGGAAGCATGATGGAAGTAAAGGCGGTCATTCGCCCCAATAAATTAGCCGCCTTAAGAACGGCATTAATGGAGACTCCGGGATTTCCGGGTATGACGGTCACCAAAGTTGAGGGCTGTAGCGCTCCGAACCGCACTAGTAAATTCAATATTAAAGAAGAATTGACTGACTACTCCGCAAAAGTGAAGATTGAAATTGTTTGTAACGATGAGATTGCAGAGGTCTTTATGGATCGCATTGTCACTATTTGTCAAACAGGTCAAGTTGGGGATGGTGTAGTTTGGTGCACTGAAGTTCCGAAAGCTTTCTTTATCTCAAAGACTTCTGTCTAGGTACTGTCTTTAATTCTTCGGTATGATGTTTTGGGTAACTTACTAAAATATTTCCCATCATCTTGGAGGCTAGTTTGAAAAATATTATCGATCGTATTGATCACATAGTTCTGACTGTGACTGATATTGAGCTCACGACTCAGTGGTATGAAACAGCATTGGGTTTTGAGCGTGAGTTTTTTACTGGACCAGAAGGTCAGCCACGTTATTCATTGCGCTTTGGACAGTTAAAAATCAATCTTCAGGATAAAGATACCGAGACCCCTACTAAGGCTAAAGTGCCCACGATTGGTTCGGGAGACTTTTGCTTGATTTCGGCAATTCCCTTAGATGATTTCATCGCGCACCTTCAGAAGCATGCTGTTGCTATTGATGTAGGGCCTGTGCCAAGGCGAGGTGCCCTTGGACCCATTCGCTCGGTCTACTTACGTGACCCAGACAATAATCTCGTAGAGGTTGCTGAGTACGTCTAGTGTTTATCTGGATCTGGTACGCCTAACTGGCGCGCAAGATCCAGAAAGTCTTTTGCATGGTAGTTGGTAAATTGCTCGACATGCAGATCATTACGCACATGGTAAAGATTGAAGATGTCCGCAACGCCTAGATAGGTTTCAGGGTCTGGTTTGTAGTGGCGGAACACCTCAGCTGAAAGAATTAAGTCCCAAGGCAAACCTGCATTTTTTGCCATATCAGCTAATAAGCCCATGTTGCCATTTGAGAGGGTGACGATTGTGAATTGGCTTTTAAGCTTGTGTAGACCCTCAACAGCCTCTGGCCAGGGATTGAGGCGATGCCAAACGAGATTGAGATGCTGTATCTGATTTTCGGATAGAGAGTGGACTTTAAATGTCTTGAGTACATCCACCAGGATCATGTGGTGGAGATCATCGATTTTGGTCCAAGGAAGCTCGCCAGAGCGTACCCGAGCCATAGCTGGCCTATAACCCTGTCGCCAGGCTGTAGCAAAGGCATCGGGATCAACTGGAAGTCCTAGTTGAGCGACCTCAGCGGCTATTGAGCCATGCCAGTCAACAACTGTGCCAAATACATCAAATGCCAGTACCTTAGGTGCTTTATTCATGAGGGAGATTCTTGCTCGCTATGGGGCTTTTGTCAAACTGGCAGCTCACACAGAAATTGCTAGTAGTTGATAAAATATCCAATGCCCTTAAAAGGGTCATTGCATCTAACAAGGATTGAATATGGGTGGTATTTCTCAGTGGGAGCAGCTCAACGTTGAGCTCACAGCGGCTCTTGGAAGCTCCGTTCATTTTGATACGGCTCATCAGGCGGTTTACGCCTCTGAAGCCTCGAATTACCGACAAATTCCGATTGGGGTTGTTACTCCGAAAAACACCGAAGAATTTGTCAAAGGTATCGAGATTTGTCATCGCAATCATGCTCCGGTACTCATGCGTGGTGCAGGTACCTCCATGAATGGCCAGACCGTTAACAACGCAGTAGTCTTTGATATTTCAAAGTACTGCAATCATATTCTTGCTCTTGATCCAGTAGCTGGTAATGCTGTCGTTGAGCCTGGAGTCATCTGTGATTCATTGCGCGATGCTGCTGAGTTGCATGGCTTAACTTTTGCCCCAGATCCTTCTACGCATAGCCGTTGTACATTAGGTGGCATGGTGGCCAATAACTCTTGTGGCGCCCATTCAGTAATGGCCGGCAAGACACTGGAAAATACCGAAGCTCTAGAAATTCTGACCTACGATGGAGAGCGTTTTTGGGTTGGCCCAACATCTGATCAAGAATTGCAAGAAATCATTGCTGCTGGTGGACGTAAGGGGCAGATCTATCAAGACTTGCTGACCTTACGTGATCGCTATGCTGATCTTATTCGTGCACGCTTCCCAAATATTAAGCGTCGCGTCTCTGGTTACAACTTAGACCAACTTCTACCAGAAAACGGATTTAACGTTGCCAAGGCCTTGGTTGGAACCGAGGGTACTTGCGCATTAACACTCGCCGCTAAAGTGAGATTGGTAAAAAGCCCAGCTAAGCGCGTTGTGTTGGTATTGGGATTTGAAGATATTTACGTGACTGGCGATGCTGTACCTGAGTACCAATCATTTAATCCGATTGCAATCGAAGGTTTGGATTACAAAATTATCCGCGGCTTGCAAGAGCGTAATTTAGCAAAAGCCGAGATCGACTTATTGCCGGCTGGAAACGCTTGGGTAGTTGTTGAGTTCGGTGACGATACTATTGAGGGCGCCATTGCTCAGGCTGAAAAAGCGCAGGCGTATTTCAAAACACGAACCAAGGGCCCAATACCATCAACTTGGTTAGAGTCTGATCCATTGGTACAAAAGCGTATTTGGTCGATTCGTGAAAATGGTGCATCTGCTACCCATTTATCCATTGACCCAAATTCTCCTGACCCAGTAGTAGGTTGGGAGGATGCTGCGGTTGATCCAGCGCGTTTGGGTGAGTACCTGCGAGCTTTCCAGAAATTAGTAGATTCTTACGAGTATGAAACTTCGCTCTATGGACACTTTGGTGACGGATGTATTCATGCGCGTATTACCTTTAACTTCCGATCTGCAGAAGGCGTTGCCAAATTTAGATCCTTTATTCGCGACGCGGCAACCTTAGTAGTTGAATTTGGTGGTTCACTGACGGGCGAGCATGGTGACGGTCAGGCTAGAGCAGAATTTCTCCCCATTATGTTTGGTGAAGAGTTGATGGGCGCGATGCATGAGTTCAAGCGCATCTGGGATCCGCAAAACAAACTCAATCCTGGCAAAGTAGTTCACCCTTATCGTGTAGATGAGAATTTACGCATGGGCCCAGAATACAAAATCGTCAATATCAAGACGCGTCTGAATTTCTTGAGCCAAGAGGGCAATGGCTTCCAGAGAGCGGTTGAACGTTGCGTTGGTATGGGTAAGTGCCGTAGTGAAAAAGTAGGCACGATGTGCCCAAGTTATCGAGCTACAAAAGAAGAGCGCTTCTCTACTCGTGGACGTTCACGTCTCTTTTGGGAAATGATCCAAGGCGAAGTGATTCAAGATGGCTGGGAAAGCAAGGAGCTTAAAGAAGCTTTAGATACCTGCCTCTCTTGTAAGGGCTGTAAGAGTGACTGCCCGGCTCACGTAGACATGGCATCCTATAAGGCTGAATTCTTATCCCATTATCACGAGACCAATAGCAGGCCTCGTCAAGCCCTGACCATGGGTCGTATTGGCGACTGGGCTCCATTGGCAAGCAAGTTCTCTTGGCTAATGAATGGCGTCATGCAAACGCCCGGAATCTCTAGTCTTGCCAAATGGGTTGGTGGCGTAGCACAAGAGCGTAGCCTACCTAAGTTTGCAAGCCAGTCATTTAGGAAGCAATTTAAGCAATCTAAGAATGCCGGTATTGGTCAGAAGAAAGTCATTCTTTGGGTGGATACATTCTGCGAGAATTTTCATCCAGAAGTTGCTAATGCAGCAGTTGAGGTACTTGCTCATGCAGGCTTTGAGGCCACCTTGCCAAAAACGCCTTTATGCTGCGGACGCCCCCTGTATGACTTTGGTTATCTAGATCTTGCCAAGCAGAAGCTAGAGAAAATTCTAGATGCGATCGGAAATGAGATTAATGAAAATCCGAATTCTCCTATCGCAGTAGTTGGTCTTGAGCCGGGCTGTATGTCGGTATTTAAAGATGAATTGCTGAAGTTTTTCCCAAATGATCCAAGAGCAACTCTTTTAGCATCGAGTAGCTATTTGTTGGGGGATTTCTTGCATGAGCAAGGCTATACTCCGCCGCCACTAGACTGCAATGTCTTGGTTCACTCACACTGCCATCAGAAATCACTATTTGGCACTAAAGGTGATGTAGCGCTCTTAGCGGCTTTGGGTGCTAAAGCAAACTTCATTGATAGTGGTTGCTGCGGTATGGCAGGTTCATTTGGATTTAATCCAGAGCATGTCGGCATATCCAAAGCGGTTGGTGAGCT
>JBJOEU010000173.1:0-3387 GCA_046049115.1 Pseudomonadota bacterium | reverse complement strand
GCAAGACAACCACCTCCGCCATGCTGGCCTGGATCTTAGAATTCAATAATTACAAGCCGGGTTATTTAATTGGCGGCGTCCCATTAAATTTCACCGTATCTGCCCGCTTAGGCGAGGGTAAATATTTCGTAATCGAAGCTGATGAATATGACACAGCATTTTTTGATAAGCGCAGCAAGTTTGTCCACTATCGCCCGCGCACCGCTTTGCTAAATAATCTCGAGTTTGATCACGCTGATATTTTTTCTGATCTTGCTGCAATCGAAACGCAGTTTCATCACTTGGTGCGCACGGTAGCAGGTAATGGTCTCGTTGTGGTCAATGGTGAAGAGCCTGCTCTAGAGAGAGTCATTGCAAGAGGTGCTTGGGCGCCTGTTGAAAAGTTTGGGCAAGATCAACACAATGCGTGGTCTTTGATTTCTCAGGCAGCGGATGGCTTTATTGTTCTACAAGATGGTAAAGAGGTCGCCACAGTGAGTTGGGCGCCAGACTCTGGCGTCATGGGTAGACATAATCAGCTCAATGCATTGGCAGCCATCGCTTCCGCAAATCATATAGGTATTTCACCCGCCGAAGCAGCACGCGCTTTAGCTCAGTTCAAAAATGTGAAGCGTCGTCTGGAGACGATTGGCGTAGCAAATGAGGTGACGATCTACGATGACTTTGCGCATCACCCTACAGCAATTATTACTACGGTAGATGGTTTGCGTCGTAGAGTGGGGCAGTCTCGAATTTTAGCGGTGTTAGAGCCGCGTTCTAATACGATGAAACTCGGGGTGATGAAAGCGCAGCTACCGCATAGTCTAGAAGCGGCCGACAAGATTTTTGCTTATGGCGCTAGCGCTGGTAAAGATTCTTTAGGTTGGGATTTAAATGAAGTCTTAGCCCCATTAAATGCAAAGAGTGGTGATCGTGCCGCAGCCTTTGATGATCTATCTGCTTTAGTAAAGGCCGTTGCAAATGAAGCAAGGCCTGGCGATCATATTTTGGTGATGAGTAATGGTGGCTTTGGCGGGGTGCACCAAAAAATATTGACTGCAATACAAGAGAAAGCAAAGTAATGAGCATGAGACTGAAAGATAAAGTAGCGATCATTACTGGGGCTGCCAAGGGTATTGGCTTTGCAACTGCAAAACGTTTTGCGCAAGAAGGCGCAAAGGTCATGATTGCCGATGTCAATCCCGAGGCGGTGAAGGCTGCAGTGGATCTAATTCCGGGTTCAGAAGCCTACGTCATGAATGTGACTGATCGGGCAAGCATTGAAGCTGCTGTTGACCAAATCATGCAGCGTCACGGACGCATTGATATCCTCATTAATAATGCCGGCATTACACAAGATGCACGCTTAGTCAAAATGACCGAAGCACAATTTGATACGGTGATTGATGTCAATTTGAAGGGTGTCTTCAATTGCACACAATTGGTAGTGCCTCATATGCTGGAGGCAGGCAAAGGCGCTGTCGTCAATGCTTCTAGTGTCGTGGGTATTTATGGAAACTTTGGCCAGACAAACTATTCGGCAACGAAGTTTGGGGTAATTGGATTCACAAAAACTTGGGCGCGTGAATTAGGCCCAAAAGGTATTAGGGTAAATGCAGTGTGCCCAGGCTTTATTGCTACTGAGATGGTCAAAGCTATGCCAGAAAATATTCTGAAAGATATTGAAAGACGCAGTTGGTTGGGTCGCTTAGGTACTCCTGAAGAAATGGCAAACGTGTATCTATTCCTAGCGAGTGATGAGGCTAGTTATGTGAATGGTGTTGCACTTGAAGCCAGCGGCGGGATCTCACTCTAACAATGCATCTTTTATATGAAGAAGGTGGTGACATTAAGGTTGCCACAGTCCAGTCTGCTTCGGGCGCTGGAGATGCCCAATCTTGGCAAGCAACTAGCCTGTCTGGGAAAAAGATTAAGTTAAAGGCTAAAGAAGTTTGGCTTCGTTTTGAAAAGCCAGAACCACAAACCTTAATGGATGAGGCAAACACTTTATCCAAAGAGATTGATTTGCAGTTCTTATGGGACTGTGCCCCTGATGAAGAATTTGGTTTGGTAGATGTTGCCCAAGAGTACTTTGGGGCACAAGCCAGCATCCCTCAGCAAACTGCATTGGCTATTGCTTTGCAGGGGGCGCCAGTATTCTTTCGTCGTAAAGGGCGCGGGCGTTTTCAAAGGGCGCCGTTAGAACAATTGCAGGCAGGTTTGGCTGCGCTGGAGCGCAAGCAAAAAGAGCTAGAGCAGCAAGCCGCATGGCAACAAGAGTTGGTGGCTGGCGTCTTTCCAGAAACGCTGAAGTCTCAGGCAAATCAACTTCTGTTTTCTCCGGATAAAAACACCTCTGCCTACAAGGCATTAATTGCTGCTTGTACAGAGTCGGGGGAATCACCTGCCCAATTGATGATCCGCTGCGGTGCGATTGATTCACCTTTGCAATATCACCAGGGCATGTTCTTAAAAGCCCACTTTCCTCAGGGTGCTGCACATGATCCAAGTTTGGTAGTTGATCAAGCTGCATTAGATGCTGCTATTTCGGAATTACCTTTAGCTGAAGTGACTGCATTCTCGATTGACGATTCGGGCACTACTGAAATTGATGATGCCTTGTCAGTTACTCCGCTTGAAGAGGGTGGACATCGTATTGGTATCCATATTGCAGCGCCAGGTTTGGTGATTACTAAGGATGATCTTTTGGATAAGGTCGCGCGCACTCGGATGTCTACGGTGTATTTCCCTGGTGACAAGATTACGATGTTGCCCGATACGGTGATTTCGCAGTTCTCGTTGGATGAGGGCGCTGCTCGCCCAGCCTTATCGATTTATGTGGATATTGATGCACTTGGAGTCGTAGATAAAGAGACTTTGCAGTTGCGCGCTGAGATGGTTCCCATGGGATCAAATCTTCGTCTCGAGAATTTAGAACATCTGGTAACAGAAGCAAGTTTGGCTGATGAGTCTGCTAACTATGCTTATCGCCAAGAACTGAGTGTTTTGTGGGCAGCAGCAAAGTTATTGCATGCAGGGCGCCAAGAGCAGCGTATAGCTAATGGATTGCGTACTGAGCAATTAGGGGTGTTAGATCCCAACGCCTTAGCGAGAGACTTTCATTTTCAAATCAAAGAAGTGAATGGCACGCAGCGAGTCGAGATCACTCCTCGTCAACGCGGCTCCATCCTCGATACCATCGTTGCTGAGTGGATGATTTATTGCAATAGTGCTTCAGGACGCTTGTTGGCAGATCATGGGATACCTGGTTTGTTCCGTACTCAAAAGGGCTGGGGCCCCTTACGCACACGTATGCAGACAACCCCCGGTCCACATGAAGGGTTGGGTTTGGAGTATTACGCCTGGTGCACTTCACCTTTGCGCCGTTATTCCGATTTAGTAAATCAG
>JBJOEU010000172.1:0-3391 GCA_046049115.1 Pseudomonadota bacterium | reverse complement strand
CCAAATGAGGTCTCAGTCAAATTGGCACCAAGAGAGCACGTTGCCTATCAATGGCTAGCTCATGCCCAAGCAGCCAATACCTGTTTCTCTCCCAGTAATGGCGAAGCAATCCACATGTTATTTTCTGCGCATCAGAGCGTAACTGACTAAGATAGAGCGATGAGACATTCATCAGGACATCACCATTCAGCGGCAGAATCAAAGCCATCACAGGGTAGCGACTGGAAGGTGATTCGTGACTTGCTTCCCTATTTGCTGGAATACAAGTTTAGGGTTGCGATTGCTCTGACATGCTTAGTGGCCGCCAAGGTTACTAATCTTGGCATTCCGATTTTGATGAAGGAATTAATTGATGAGCTCAATATCAAGGCAGATTCACCCCAGGCATTATTAGTAGTTCCGGCTGGATTGATATTGGCCTATGGCCTTTTAAGAATATCTGCCTCATTATTTACTGAGTTGCGCGAATCTCTTTTTGCACGCGTTACTCAAAATGCTGTTCGTAAAGTAGCGCTACAGGTTTTTGAGCATCTGCACTCTCTAGCTCTGAGCTTTCATCTAGCTCGTCAAACCGGTGGAGTTAGTCGAGATATTGAGCGTGGCACTCGCGGTATTCAGTCGCTGATCTCATATTCGCTTTACAGCATTCTGCCGACCTTAATTGAGTTTTGCTTAGTACTCGGTTACTTTGCTTATGCATACGATGTTTGGTTTGCTGCTATTACGCTGGTGGCTTTGGTGCTTTATATCGGCTTCACGGTGGTGGTTACGGAGTGGCGGACGCATTTCCGCCGCACCATGAATGACATGGATTCCAAAGCCAATCAGAAGGCAATTGACTCACTTCTAAACTTTGAGACAGTGAAGTACTTTAGTAATGAAGCCTTTGAGGCCAGTCGTTATGATCAAAATTTGGTGCGCTATCAAGCTGCTGCCGTTAAATCTCAAAAATCCTTAGCGCTCCTCAATTTTGGTCAGCAGGCCATTATTGCTGTCGGATTGGTCATGATTCTGTGGCGCGCTACTTTGGGTGTGATTGATGGATCCATGACCTTGGGTGATTTGGTATTGGTCAATACCTTGATGATTCAGCTGTACATCCCACTCAATTTCTTAGGCGTAATCTATCGCGAGATTAAGCAGGCGTTGACAGATATGGATCGCATGTTCTCGCTTCTCAATACGGAGAAGGAAATTGCGGATGTGCCGAATGCTCAGCCTTTGCATGTAAGTAATCAGGGTCGTGGTCCAGATGTTCGTTTCGAAAACGTCTCTTTTCATTACGAGGCCAAACGTGAGATATTGAAGGATATTAGTTTTAATATTCCGGCGGGAACCATTACTGCAGTCGTAGGCCAAAGCGGTGCTGGTAAGAGTACCTTAGCCCGCCTACTGTTTCGTTTTTACGATGTTCAGTCTGGCAAGATCCTCATTGATGATCAAAATATTGTGGATGTTACTCAATCGAGTTTACGTAAAGCGATAGGTATCGTTCCTCAGGATACTGTTTTGTTTAATGACACCATTGGCTACAACATTGCTTATGGTAATCCCAGCGCTTCAATTGAAGAGGTTCACGAGGCTGCTAGGGCGGCGCAGATTGATCGTTTCATCAAGCATCTCCCAGATGGCTACGATACCCAAGTGGGCGAGCGTGGTCTGAAATTATCTGGTGGTGAGAAGCAGCGTGTTGCGATTGCACGCACCTTGCTTAAAAAGCCAGCAATGTTAATTTTTGATGAGGCAACATCGGCGCTGGACTCTAAAACGGAGCGAGCGTTTCAGGAAGAATTGCTTGGCTTGGCCAAAAACCGTACGACCTTGATTATTGCCCACCGGCTTTCGACCATCATCCACGCGGATCAAATTTTAGTAATGGAGCATGGCCAAATAGTGGAGCGTGGAACCCATACAGAGTTATTGGCTATTGCTGGCCGATATGCTGAAATGTGGCAAATGCAAGAGCGCATCGTTCTTGATTAGAATATCTGCATGAGCCAGCAAGAAACTATTCTCAAAAATGCCTTTGCCGCAGCTTTAGCGGTTGCTGACCCAAATAAAATCGTTCCTGAATATCTCAGCAAGATCTTTCCTCCAGGTTCGGAGCCCAGGGGAAGATGTTTGGTAGTGGGCGCAGGTAAAGCCAGTGCGTCAATGGCAACCGCCCTAGAGTCGCACGCTAAGAGTTGTTGGCCTCATGCAGCGATTGAGGGAGTGGTGTTGACCCGCTATGGGCACGACTCACCTACTAGTCAGATCCAAATTATTGAAGCAGGTCATCCTGTACCAGATCAAGCAGGTATGGACGGCGCTAAAGAAGTCTATCGCTTAGTTGGTGAATTACAAACTGGCGACGTTTTGATTGCCTTAATTTCCGGCGGCGGTTCAAGTTTGCTCACTTTGCCTCAAGCTGGCATCAGTATCGAAGATATGCGCAAGACTACCGAAGCGCTATTGCGTTCAGGTGCACCAATTGAGGAGATGAATGTCGTTCGTAAACATTTATCAGCAATTTTGGGTGGTAATTTAGCAAGACTGGCTATTGCACGTGGTGCTCGAGTTGAAGCATTGCTGATTTCGGACGTCACTGGAGATGCGCCAGCAGATATTGCGAGCGGGCCTTGTGCGCCAGATTATTCAACCTACCAGGATGCTCTGGATATTCTATGCAAACATCACTTAAGTGATACCTCCATTCCAGAATCCGTTTTATCTCATTTGCAGCGTGGTGTTGCTGGCGATGTTCCAGAGACTTTAAAAGAGGCGGACTTAAAAAATGCGGCGGTCAGTAATCATGTCATTGCTACGGCCTATAAGAGTCTTGAGGCTGCAGCAGACTACGTTCGCACACAAGGCTATGAACCAGTGATTTTGGGTGACACTGTTACTGGCGAGGCTCAAGCTGTGGGAATAGAGCAAGCCTCTTTGGTCCGTCAGCACTTGCCATTAAAAGCGGATAAACCAATCGCTCTCATCTCGGGTGGTGAGTGCACGGTAACTATTCCTAGTGGAATTAAAGGCCGTGGTGGTCGCTGCAGTGAATACCTACTTTCATTCTTCGCAGCATCAACTGATCTTCCTCATGTTTCCGCTTTGGCTGCAGATACTGATGGTATCGATGGTAGTGAAAAGAATGCCGGTGCATGGTTTACTCCCGAGACCCGCCAGGCTGCTAATCAGCAAGACTTGATCCCTTCACAGTACCTAGACCAGCACGATTGTTACGGTTTTTTTGTGCAACTAGATGCTTTAGTAGAAACTGGTCCTACACTGACAAATGTCAACGATTTCCGCATCATCTTGCTTGATAAATAATTATGTCCAATAGCCCAATACAAATTCAACTGATTCAGCCGGATGACTGGCATTTGCATATTCGTGATGGTGAAGT
>JBJOEU010000171.1:0-5642 GCA_046049115.1 Pseudomonadota bacterium | reverse complement strand
GAGTTCACTTAATAAGGCATCAATCTTTTCATTACTCATATGGCTACACATGCGCTTGTTATTCACCAGCAAAACTGGAGAATCTCCGCAAGCACCCATGCACTCACCCTCTTTTAAGGTGAAGGTCCCGCAAGGGGTTGTCTCGTTGTAACCAATACCAAGGGTTGTCTTCAAATACGTTGCAGCAGTTTCGCCATGACTTAACTGACAAGGCAAATTCGTACAAATTACCAACTTGTACTTACCAATTTTCTTGGTGTCGTACATATTGTAAAAAGTAGCTACTTCATCAACTGCAATGGTTGGCATTTCCAAAATTTGTGCGACCGTTTCAATCACCTCTGGTGAAACCCAACCTATCTCAGTTTGAGCGGCAATCAGAGCGGCCATCACGGCAGACTGCTTTTGCTCTGGAGGGTATTTCGCGACATTGCGCGCAATGTCTGCGAGCGTTTTGTCAGATAGTTGAAGAGTAGTTGTCATGAATTCATCCTTGGCGCGCTGTATTAGCGGTCAATCTCCCCGAACACAATATCTTGGGTTCCAATAATAGTTACAGCATCAGCCAACATGTGGCCACGGGACATCTCATCCATTGCAGAAAGATGCACAAAACCAGGTGCACGAATCTTCATACGGTATGGCTTGTTAGCGCCATCCGAGATTAAGTAAATTCCAAACTCACCTTTTGGATGCTCAACAGCGGAGTAAGCCTCACCATCAGGAACGTGTATACCCTCAGTAAAGAGCTTGAAGTGGTGGATCAACTCTTCCATATTCGTCTTCATGTCTACCCGATTTGGTGGGGACACTTTATGGTTATCACTCATGACAGGACCGTCATTTGCTTTGAGCCACGCTACGCACTGTTTAATGATGCGGTTAGATTGACGCATCTCTTCCATACGTACTAAATAGCGGTCATAAGAGTCACCATTGACGCCAACTGGAATATCAAAGTCAAGTTTGTCGTAAGTTTCATAAGGCTGCTTCTTACGTAAATCCCACTCAATACCGGAACCACGCAACATAGGGCCAGTAAAGCCGAGTTGCAATGCGCGCTCAGGAGTCACAACACCAATACCAACCAAGCGTTGTTTCCAAATACGGTTATCTGTTAAGAGATTGCAATACTCATCGACGTTGGCATCGAAACCATTGGAGAACTGCTCAATGAAATCAAGCAATGTACCGCTACGGTTCTCATTCAAACGCTTAATGGCAGAGGCGCTACGAATCTTTGACTTTGAGAACTGCGCCATCTGTGTTGGTAGGTCGCGATAAACGCCACCTGGACGGTAGTAGGCAGCATGCATACGAGCGCCAGATACGGCTTCGTACATGTCGAAAATATCTTCACGATCGCGGAAGGCATACAAGAACACGGCCATAGCGCCAACGTCCAAACCATGACAACCAATCCACAAGAGGTGATTTAGTAAACGCGTTAACTCGTCATACATTACTCGGATGTACTGCGCGCGCAAAGGCACGTCCACTTGTAGCAACTTCTCAATCGCCATCACGTAAGCATGCTCGTTTGCCATCATGGATACATAGTCCAAACGATCCATATAAGGAACGTTCTGAATCCAAGTACGTGTCTCTGCTAATTTTTCCGTAGCGCGATGGAGTAAGCCAATGTGCGGATCAGCACGCTGAATTACTTCACCATCCAGCTCAAGCACTAAGCGTAATACGCCGTGTGCCGCAGGATGTTGAGGGCCAAAGTTGAGGGTGTAGTTTTTAATTTGTGCCATGACTTAAACCGAGCCTCCGTACTGCTCTTCACGCACGATGCGTGGTGTGATCTCACGCGCTTCGATTGTGACTGGCTGATACACCACACGCTTTAACTCTGGGTCATAACGCATTTCTACGTTGCCAGAGATTGGGAAATCTTTTCTAAATGGGTGGCCGATGAAACCGTAGTCAGTCAAGATACGACGTAGGTCTTCGTGACCATCAAACAAAATACCGTAGAGATCAAACGCCTCACGCTCAAACCAATTTGCTGAAGCCCATACCGGCGTTAAAGAAGCAACTACTGGATAAGCATCTTCTGGTGCAAATACGCGCACACGCAAACGCCAGTTATGGGCTACAGATAAAAGATGTGTCACAACGGCGAAACGCTGACCACCCCACTGCCCATCCCGGTAGTCCTGGTAATCCACTCCGCATGAATCCATTAACTGCTCAAAGGCCAATGAAGGCTCATCACGCAACAACATAGCGGATTCGAAGTAGGTATCTGCATTAACAACTACAGTCACTTCACCCAAAGCAAGTTCAATTGATTGAGCACGCTTACCTAAAACTTTTTCTAAATTGGCGACAAGTTGAACTAAACGATCTGACATGGTTTAAGCCTTCCGCGCAATCGAGCTAGTGCGAGCAATCTTGGATTGCAACTGAATAATTCCGTAGATCAACGCTTCTGCAGTAGGAGGGCAACCAGGAACATAAATGTCCACTGGCACAATGCGGTCACAGCCGCGCACTACTGAATACGAGTTATGGTAATAACCACCACCATTGGCACAAGAACCCATGGAGATTACCCAACGCGGCTCAGGCATTTGATCGTAAACCTTACGGAGAGCTGGAGCCATCTTGTTACACAAGGTGCCTGCAACAATCATGAGGTCTGATTGACGTGGAGATGGACGGAACACCACGCCAAAACGGTCCAAGTCATAACGAGAAGCGCCTGCGTGCATCATTTCTACAGCGCAGCAAGCAAGTCCGAATGTCATTGGCCATAAAGAACCATTACGAGTCCAGTTAATTAACTGGTCCGCGGTAGTGGTAACAAATCCTTCTTTGAGAACGCCTTCTAATGCCATATCGATCACTCCCAGTCGAGAGCGCCCTTTTTCCAGATATATACAAAGCCCACAATGAATTCCAATAGGAAAATCACCATAGAGGCATAACCAAACCAACCAATATCACGCAAAGCCACACCCCATGGAAACAGGAATGCAGTTTCTAAGTCAAATAAGATAAATAAGATAGCAATTAGGTAATAGCGTACGTCGAATTTCATACGCGCATCTTCGAAGGCCTCAAAACCGCACTCATATGGAGACAGCTTTTCCGCATCTGGCTTCGAAGGAGCCAAAATTTTTCCGAGGAACATGGGCACTAAACCAACCCCAATACCTACGAGGATAAAAAGCAGAACGGGAAAGTAATTAGCGAGATTCAAAATGGCTACAATTTGGTGCCGACGGCGAGACTCGAACTCGCACAGCCTAAGCCACTACCCCCTCAAGATAGCGTGTCTACCAATTTCACCACGTCGGCATCTTGTAAAACTTGTCAATTCTACTGCATTGCAACGATAAACCACCCCAAAAATGAAGCCGGGGAGATTTAAAAAATCATCTTTTTACTTTGGTACAGCTGGCTTAGTAGGATCTTGAACAGGGGCCACTGGTACGACAACAGGAGCCGCAACGGGAGCCACGGTACCGGACAGAATTCCAGGGCTCACTTCCTTTTTGTTTCCGATCCAAGTAATGCCTAAAGTGCAAACAAAAAAGATTGCCGCAAAGATAGCAGTTGTGTGGGAAAGGAAGTTGGCCGAGCCGCTGGCGCCAAAAAGACTGCCAGAGGATCCAGAGCCAAAAGCGGCGCCCATATCAGCACCCTTGCCCTGCTGAAGCAGCACCAACAAGATCACAGCCAAAGCTGAAATCACCTGTAACACGATCAATAAAGTCTTAAACCATTCCATGGCTTATCTCCAAATAAAAAATCTAGGCCTGACAAATAGCTAAAAAATCCTGGGGATTTAATGAAGCACCCCCAATCAATCCGCCATCAATATCGGGCATTGCAAATAGTTCAACGGCATTATCAGGCTTGACGCTGCCACCATACAAAATTCCCACATGGGAAGCTACATCCTCATCAAACTCTGCCAACTGCAATCGAATCGCCCTGTGCATGTCCTGAGCAATTTGAGCGCTGGCTACCTTACCCGTGCCAATCGCCCAAATAG
Organism: Pseudomonadota bacterium; assembly: GCA_046049115.1. GTDB lineage: Bacteria > Pseudomonadota > Gammaproteobacteria > Burkholderiales > Burkholderiaceae > Polynucleobacter. The sequence continues at coordinate 1,630 of JBJOEU010000171.1, read as the reverse complement.
GCTCATAGGCAATCAAACAATCGGCCAAACGGTCTTGCAAAATAGCCACTTGCTTTGAAATCTGACCCCTTACTACCTCAACTTCGCGACCAGAGTTGCGTTCATCGGCAGACTCACCAACACAGATCACCGGAATCATGCCGCTGTCTAGTACCTGAAGCGCTTTTTCGGCCACCTGCTCATCAGTCTCCTGATGGTACTGGCGGCGCTCGGAATGACCCACAATGACATAGGCGCAATCCAACTCTTTCAGCATCGAGGCTGCAATATCACCGGTATAGGCTCCTGCTGAATAAGCCGATGCATCTTGAGCACCTAAACTCAAAAAAGCCAAAGAGCAGTCACGAATTAAATCGCCACACTGTGACAAATAAGGCGCTGGTGCGCAGACTACATATTTACGACCCGCAGGCATTCCCTGCTCCATGCCTCGGCAAACAGTCTTCACCCAGTCTGCATTACTTGCAAAACTGCCGTTCATTTTCCAGTTGCCAATAACAGTGAGTGGACGCATTAAATCAAGCTCAATACTTAAACGGTCAAAACAATCTTGCCAACGTGCTCGGAAGACTCCATCAAACGATGGGCATCAGCCGCTTGCTCTAAGGTGAATGTTTTGTAAATCACTGGCTTTAACTTGCCTGCATCTAGCAAAGGCCAGATGCGTGCATGCAACTGTTGAGTAATCTGTTTCTTAAATGAGACTGGACGTGGACGCAAGGTGGAACCAGTAATAGTTAAACGGCGACGCAAAATTTGCCCCGTATTCACCTCAGCTTTTGAGCCACCCATGATTGCAATAATCACAATACGACCATCATCAGCCAAACAATCAATTTCTTTTTGTACGTAAGCACCAGTCACCATGTCGAGCACCACATTGACACCCTTACCGTCAGTGGCTTTTTTAACCTCTTCTACAAAGTCTTGCGTCTTGTAGTTGATTGCCAAGTCAGCACCTAAAGCTACGCAAGCAGCGCACTTCTCATCAGTACCTGCAGTCACAAATACTTTATGACCTAAGGCCTTCGCAATCAAAATAGCGGTTACACCGATACCGCTCGAGCCACCTTGCACTAGCAAAGTTTCACCTTCAGACAACTCACCACGCATGAAGACGTTACTCCATACGGTGTAAAAAGTTTCAGGCAAAGATGCCGCTTCTTGATCAGTAAATCCTTTTGGATAAGGCAAGCATTGCGCAATAGGGGCAGTACACAATTCTGCGTAACCGCCACCCTGTACAAGCGCACAAACCTTATCTCCCACTTTGAGACCAAACAGATTGTCTGCGTGAGCTAAGTCACCGCCAACAATCTCACCAGCTACTTCGAGACCGGGAATATCCGATGCACCTGCAGGAACTGGGTAATGGCCTTTACGTTGCAACACGTCTGGACGATTAATTCCAGCAGCAATCACCTTAATCAAAATCTCACCCGTTCCAGCAGCCGGAGCCACTGGATCAGGACGAGTGGCAGACACCAGCATTTCTGGTGCGCCAAATTCTTTGATTTCCATTACGCGCATGTGAACTCCCGCTCGCTGACTTTACTTAAGCAGATTCGCCAGATGCAGGAGCAGCTTCAGCAGTAGCTTCGGTGCCAGCTAAAGGAGCAATCGTGCCACC
>JBJOEU010000170.1:0-3425 GCA_046049115.1 Pseudomonadota bacterium | reverse complement strand
CGGGCCATGGGAAGATTGACATCCTGCAATGGCTTGCCAGACAATTATTGGTTATTGAGGGAGTAACCTACGACAGTGATTATGCCCTGACTCTCGCCGCACTCGGCGGTCATCTTGAGGTCGGTGCCAGTCGGGTGGGGCAAGCGGGCTGACCACTTGCCAGCGGTGTGGCAAATTTGCCGAACAAAAGCGCCAGGTGCCCGCCATGAAGGCCCCGCTGAGGCTCACGCTTCTTCCCTCACTGCCATAAGAATAATAAGACTTGACGGTATTGGTGACCGTCAATTGAAAACCCTCGGGCATGGCGTCTTGAAGCTCGACGATCACCTCTCCCGGATCTCTGCGGGCGCTGTTGTTGCTGTCCACAAACACCAGCCAGCCTTGCTGCCAACGCCCTTCAGGATCACATGAATCGCCATGGGGAGCAGCGTTTGCACACACGGTCACCCTTTGCTGGCGATGCAGCGCTTCCGAGCGAGCCAACACCAAGCTGCTCAAAAAGTTTCTTTGCTTCTTTATCACTCTCATGGTCAAGGCCTTGGGCATGTAAGCAGCCATGAATAATCAGATGGGCTAAGTGGGATTTCATAGTCTTACTTTGCTCTAACGCCTCTTTTTGAATGACGGGTAGGCAAAAAATAATATCGGCAGTCAAAGTCTTATTGCTGAGCTCGTATGGAAAAGTGAGGACATTGGTCGCATAGTCTTTATTACGAAAGGCAAAATTCAGTTTTTGTCCTTCAGCTGCATTCACAAAGCGTAGGGTGATCAGGCCATTTAATCCAACTGCAGCCTTTACCCATTTTTTGATGACTGCTTGAGAAGCGATTGCTAAAACTTTTTCTTGAACTGCAGTACTTGCAAACTGGATATCTATCTCTAACTTAGAAAGGGATGTTTGCTTAGTTGTCATCTTACTGAGCATGTATAGAAGTGAGCTCGCTGATGAGATCGCCTCGGAGTGTGTAATTGAGTACTTCAGTGATGCGGATATCTACCATTTGACCGATGAGTGATTCGATATCTGCATCTGGCGCAGTAAAGTGAATCACCCGATTATTGGTGGCGCGACCTTGCAGGTTCACACCATCCTTTGCTAAGCCTTCAACAAGTACTCGTTCAGTATTACCCAGCATGTTTTTGCTAATCTGATTTGCTTGTGACTCCACTAGCGCAAGTAAGGTTTGAAGTCGCTTGAGTTTGACCTCATAAGGAGTGTCATCACTTAAATTGGCGGCAGGTGTGCCTGGACGTGCGCTGAAGATAAAGCAAAAGCTATTATCAAAATTGAGTTCTTCAACCATCTTCAGAAGTTTTGCAAAATCCTCATCCGTCTCGCCAGGAAAGCCCACAATGAAGTCGCTAGAGAGCGTCAGGTCGGGCCTCACAGCGCGCATCTTGCGGATAATGCTTTTATATTCAAGGGCGGTATAGCCGCGTTTCATTGCAGATAAAACCGAGTCGGATGCGTGTTGCACTGGAAGATGTAAGTGGCTCACCAGCTTAGGAACTTTTGCGAAGACATCAATGAGGCGTTGAGTAAATTCTTTTGGGTGGCTAGTAGTAAAACGAATTCTTTCAACACCCGGTATTTCTGCGATGTATTCAATTAGCAATGCAAAGTCTGCAATCTCTTCTGTATCACCCATCTGGCCTAGATAGGCGTTTACATTTTGACCAAGCAGGACAATTTCTTTCACGCCTTGTGCAGCAAGGCCTGCGACTTCTGTCAATACGTCATCAAAGGGACGCGATACTTCTTCGCCACGAGTGTAAGGAACTACACAGTAGCTGCAGTACTTTGAGCAGCCTTCCATAATAGAGACGTAGGCTGAGCCGCGCGTTTGACGAGAGGCAGGTAGATGATCAAACTTTTCTATTTCTGGAAAAGAGATGTCTACTTGAGGCCTGCCAGTTTTGCGACGTTGTGTAATGAGATCAGACAAGCGATGCAGCGTTTGTGGACCGAAGACCACATCTACATAGGGAGCTCTACTAATAATTTGTTGACCCTCTTGGCTAGCAACGCAGCCGCCAACGCCAATCAATAAATCAGGTTTGGTTTTCTTAAGTTCACGCAGGCGCCCTAAGTCAGAAAACACTTTATCTTCTGCTTTTTCACGAATCGAGCAAGTGTTCAAGAGGACCACATCTGCATCTTCGGGGGCGTCAGTCATGACCATGCCTTCATTGGCATGTAAGAGGTCGGCCATCTTGCCCGAGTCATACTCGTTCATTTGACAGCCAAAGGTTTTGATATAGAGCTTTTTCATATGCCGTTCTCAGGTTTATAGCTGGGGGCGAAGCTCAGATTTTACGGGATAAGTCGCCTAGAGTAGACGTAGAGCCAGAATCGTAACAATGGTTGGTGGAATAGCAGCTACAAACAGCAAGCCTGCGGAAACAGCCGCATTGGGGAAGTAACTGCGCAAAATAGCTAATCCAGCAGGGTTAGGGGCATTGGCGATGACGGTGAGGCCGCCGCCTGCTACTGCGCCGCCAACTAAAGCTAGCTTAAATTCTGGGGACGTACCCTGTACTAATGAGCCTAAATAGGTCAGCGCTGCATTATCGGTAATTGCTGTTAATGCGAGGCTGCCATAGAAAACGGCCGTCGGGCTCATGGTTTCTAGAATTGGCTGTAGCCACCAACCTTGCAGTGCGCCCAAGACAACTAATCCACCTAGGAAGAAACCCACTAGCAAAGCTTCGCGCAAAATGAGTGGGCTTTGATGTTTTGGATAGGCAGTGGTGTAGCCGATGAAAAACAGTAATAGCCACATGAAGATTACAGGGTCATGTGCGAAAGCTACGATACCCAGTAAAAAGAGTAGATGAATTGCTGTGATGGTGAGTGGAATGCGAACGTGATCAGATTTGCTGGTGGGTTCTATAAGCTGCTTATGAAAGAGCAACGTGACGATTGTTGCATTAATAAAAATAGCGATCATCGCTTCAAGGCCAAAATTGGCAAACATGAAAGCACTACTCCAGCCCCAGGTAGATGCCACCATCAGCACCGGTGGTGCCGCAAAATTTGTTAGCGTGCCACCAATCGAAATGTTGACGAACAGTACGCCCAAGGTGCCGAACAGCAGTGGGGTAGAGCATTTATGACGATAGACTAGGTCACGCAATAAGAATGCGGCTAAGGTCATTGCTGCAGGCTCAGTAATCAGCGAGCCTAATAAAGGTGTGATGCTCAGAGTTAAGAAATAGAGTGTGGGTGCTTGCTTGCTACGTAAGACTAGTTGAATTACCTTACCGAGTTTATGTAGCAACTGGGTTGCAAAATGCAAAATCGGTTTGCTGCCCGCGACCACCATGATGGCAAACACAAATAGCGGCTCGGTGAAGTTACGTTTGCTGGCGTACTCTTTTGCTGTGGCGAGATCATTAGCAAGCCACATAAAAATAATGAGGAT
>JBJOEU010000169.1:0-3439 GCA_046049115.1 Pseudomonadota bacterium | reverse complement strand
GCCATATCGCTACCCGTTAATTCAAAGTGACCCTTGGCAGTATTGCCGAAGCGCTCACGATAGAGGCGATTTGTAAATAATAGTTCACCGTTCCCGTTTGATACCACTGAAACTGCAGCATCAAGTCCTTCAAGTACAGCAACAAAGCGCTCTTGTGAAGCCGCTAACTCTTCTCGAATTTTCTTAGGCTCTGAGATATCAATTAATGAAGTGACCCAGCCAGTTTGCTGACCCTTTTCATTTACCAGGGGCGCAATAAATGTACGTGTTTGAATGACTGACCCATCTCTGTGAAGAATTGAGCCCTCAATCCCGATGGTCCTTTCCTCACTCATTGCTATTTTGAGGGCCTTATTCATTTTGTCAGTCAGTTCATTTTTCTGACCTTCAGGCCAGAAGGCGAATGGGGGGCTCAGTCCGATGAGCTCTTTTGCAGACCACCCAGTCATCTCACAAAAAGCCGGATTCACATACGTGATCACTCTATTCATGTCATGCGCACGGATTCCCACTGGAGTGGAATTCTCCATCGCACGACGGAAATTGGTTTCTGCTCGAAGATTTGCTTCGGCCTCTTGCCTTACCTGCATCTGCTTTAGAACAGACCATAAGCTCCAGATCACAAATGCGCTCAAGCCAAGCACAACACCGATTAACATCCTAAACGTCAAATTCGTAGCTGGAGGATAGGTGTCGATACGTAAGCTGAGATTTGGGCTGAGCACACCAATATCCAAACTAGTTTGATTGCTAAAAGCACGTCTTGGTGTATTTTTGTCAGATGAGATTGCTAAGACTCTGTCATCGTCTGTAATTAAAGTAAATCGATACTGGCCTTTAAGTTCGCCAGGAATCATTTCAAGTAAACCTTGCGTGGTGTAAAGAACGGCGACCATGCCATTAATTTCATTACCAGAAATCTGGGGAACGGTTTGCCAAAATACATTACGAATTTCTTTTGAGATTAATTCATCGCTAGGAACTTCAAGCGTTATGAACTGACTAAAGGCAGGTCTACTTGTAGATGTACTGAGCTCGAGAGTTTTTCTTAAGCTCTGATTAAGAGCCTCAGCATTGGCATTCTTATTGAACCATTCTGTTCTTAGGTTATCTAACGGAATTCTCCACTGCCGTTCACCTGCCTTATCAATCCAAACGATTTGCGCAATCTCATGATTGCTTTGTAATAAATTTTCAGCCTGAATGAAAAAGTTTTCTTTTGATTTAAAGGACTCGCCACCGCTCACATACTCACGTCCAAGAGATTGGAGAAGGTCAGTATTGTTAGAAAAACGCAATTGGATACGTTGTTTTGCAAAAGAGAGCTCTCTAAATAGAGCGGCTTCCTGCTGACTTTTTTCTTGCAATTGCAAGGTACCCATAATGATGCCCATCACTACGGTAAAGAGCACAATCGCTATGAGCGGCGTGTAAACAAGCTTAAATCCCCGTATTCGCCGGAGCCACTGGAATGGTCTGAGATGCCAAAAAGAAAATGCTATTTTTTTCATGTAATAGGCATATTTTGCCTTACTGCTATCGTTTCTTTGCTGGTATTGGATTTTTGTTTCAGGCTGATTGCGATGCAACAAAATATCACATAGTGAGAAATATTATCATTATGTGGAAAATTGCTTGTTTACACCCATAGACCTTCCTAGAATATTGCCTATAGAGTGAATCAATAAAAACGATGTAACAAATGGAGGCAGTTTATGGCAGCGGTTCCAGAACAAATTTTGGGTAGCGCAGGAAAACAAGACGCGGATCCAGGTGAAACTCAAGAGTGGTTACAGGCCCTCGATGGGGTTATTCGGAATGAAGGCCCAGAGCGAGCTGCCTATCTAATAGATCAGCAAATCTCCCATGCTCGAGTCAATGGAGTGAATCAACCATTTCATGCTGAAACTCCCTACATCAACACAATCCCGGTAGAGCAGCAAGCGCGTTTACCGGGCGATCAAAATGTCGAGCACCGCATCCGCTCCTACACACGTTGGAACGCAATGGCTATGGTCTTGCGTGCTAATAAAGATACCAACGTTGGTGGTCATATTTCTTCTTTTCAGTCTGCAGCAACACTATATGACGTGGGCTTTAATCATTTCTGGCATGCCCCATCTCCCGAGCATGGCGGGGATCTGATCTATGTTCAAGGACATTCTGCTCCAGGCGTGTACGCCCGAGCCTACATGCTCGGTCGTTTGTCGGATGAACAAGTGAATAATTTCCGTCAAGAAGTGGGCGGCAAAGGTATCTCTAGTTATCCACACCCCTGGTTAATGCCAGACTTCTGGCAATTCCCAACAGTGTCAATGGGCCTTGGCCCAATCATGGCGATTTATCAAGCACGCTTTATGCGCTATATGCAGGATCGCGGATTCATTAAATCGGAAGGTAGAAAAGTTTGGGCTTTCCTCGGCGATGGTGAAACTGATGAACCAGAATCACTCGGTGCTATTGGTATGGCCGGCCGTGAAAAATTAGATAACTTGATTTTCGTAGTGAACTGCAACTTACAACGTCTTGATGGGCCTGTGCGCGGTAACGGCAAGATTATCCAAGAGCTTGAAGGTGAGTTCCGTGGTGCTGGTTGGAATGTGATTAAGGTAGTTTGGGGTGGTCATTGGGATGCATTATTCGCGCGCGATAAAAAAGGCATCTTGATGCAGCGTCTCGGTCAGATCGTCGATGGTGAATACCAGACCATGAAAGCCAAGAGTGGCGCCTACGTGCGCGAAATCGTTTTCAACACACCCGAGTTGAAGGCGCTAGTCAGCGACTGGAGTGATGACGAGATTTGGCAGCTCAATCGTGGTGGTCATGATCCTCATAAAGTATTTGCAGCTTTTCATTCAGCCGTAAATCACAAGGATCAGCCAACCGTTATTTTGGCCCACACTATTAAAGGTTACGGCATGGGTGGCTCAGGTGAGGCGATGAATATTGCCCACCAAGCGAAGAAGATGAATGCGGATGACGTTCGTCGTTTCCGCGATCGTTTTGAGATTCCTGTAAAAGATGAGCAACTAGAAGAAATGCCTTTGGTGAAATTTGCTGAAGGAAGCCCAGAGCTTGAGTACATGAAAGCCCGCCGTCAAGAGTTGGGCGGTTACTTGCCACAGCGTCGTATGAAGGCCGAGAGCTTACCGGTTCCTGCGCTTGAGGTATTTGCACCTTTATTAGAGGCAACTACCGATGGCCGTGAGATCTCCACAACGATGGCCTTTGTTCGTATTCTTAATACGATTGTGCGTGATAAGGTTTTGGGTAAGCGAGTTGTTCCGATTGTTCCGGATGAGTCACGTACTTTTGGTATGGAAGGCATGTTCCGCCAATTAGGTATTTGGAATCAGTTAGGCCAGCTCTACACCCCAGAAGATCATGATCAATTGATGTTCTATAAAGAGGACAAGACTGGTCAGATTTTGCAAGAAGG
>JBJOEU010000168.1:0-3472 GCA_046049115.1 Pseudomonadota bacterium | reverse complement strand
GCTTGGGGTTGTGAACTCATAGGCGTAAGGATAATGCCTATGGCCCCTAAGGTCTTGAATTTGGGGAATTAACGCGCCGCGCCAGCATCCTGCCAGTTCCGGCACAGGCTGTAGTCAAATTTAGATAAAACTTGTCCAAATCGAATAATTTCTAGGCTATCCAAGGGTTCACAGACTTCAAAGGCCAGGTTTCCGCTCACGGGCGGCCTAAAAGCCATCCCTGACCAGTTAATGAGTAAGACGTTTGCGCCAGCCGTCAATTGCCCAAACCAAAGGTCAAACTGATCCTGTCTTTGGTCCAGCACAAAGACCGGAAGAGGTTGGGCGTACCAGGCAGCACGACTACCTAGAGTCCAGTTTTGTACTGCAATCCCATTGACTTGCGTAGCTTGCGCTAATTGAGCGGCTTTTTGGCCAGCAAGCTTCCAGCCATAGAGATCGGCAATGGGGTTTGATTTCACTGCTGAGCTAGTGATACCTCCAGCCAGAACAAAACCAAAACCGAGCAAACAAATCAATAACTGCCCAATCAGCAATATCCGAATTGCCATGCGATATTGCATGGCCCATGCTTTGGCCAGACCGATGCCTGCAAATGGCGCAAGACAAAACCAGGCAGGCGTAGTCCAGTGGGGCAGGCTACCCCCACCCGATAACGCAGCAAAAATCACAAAGGGAATTACGAAGAAACTTAGCAGGGCAATCAGTACCAACTTCTGCGAGTGGAGGCAATGCCTTAAAAAAGTATAGGCACCCAAAATGAATAGGGGTCCAAAGCAAGCAATCTGAATGCCAACAAAAGCGCCGACTCTACGCCAAGCCCAAGCACCACCACTACCATGCGCAATTTGATATTTGAACGAGATCCAATCATTGATCCAGTTCCAATAGAGCACAGGGCTAATCACGATCAATGCAAGCACTGCTGCAAGCCAAAAACCAGCCCTAGTAATCCAGACTTTTTTGGGTGAGGCCAATAATACGAAGAGCAAAGCAAATGCGGTAAACGCAGCGGTGTACTTACTCAGACCTGCCAAGCCCAGTAACAAGCCAGTAATGATCCAGTCCGCCATGGTGAAGTGATCATTGCGAGTCCAACGTAAGGCCATCAACATCAGGCCAAGACTTAAGGGGGCTAGTAGGGTGTCGGGCAAAAGACCGATTGCTAAAACATGGGGTAATGGTGCTGCAATGATGGCTAGTACCGCCATCAATCCACATAGGTTTGCTGAGGGAAGGGCAGTAGTCAAGTAACCCGCATTACGACCTTGTATCAGGTGATGAATTTCAAGGGTCACGCGATACACCAAGAAAGCGGAGAGCACCCAGAGCAATTCGGGGATCAAGCGAATGATTCCCTCAGATGTTGTCAGGCTCACTAGTGGCCACTGGATCCAGCCGACTAGTGGCGGGTGATCAAAATAACTCCAGGCAAGATGTTTTGCATATAAGGCGTAGTGCGCTTCATCGACAGAAAACTCAATCGAGAAACCCAGGGCAAAATGCACTAGTGCAGCAATGCAGATGCTGATGACTGCCCAGCTTGAGGGTGATTGATGGCGCATGTCATGATTTTAGACTTAAGCACCCCATTCTTTGGGACAATTCAGAAGATGCTCACCAAAACCTGTTTTCGCTCCACATTGCTTTTGACCGCCACAGCCATTTTATTGGTCGGTTGTGCAGGCTTGACTGGAAACTCTATTGAGAATGAGGCGGGGCAACCATTCAATGCGGATCAATTGCCAGCCCAAGAGGATTTACCGAAATTCTCTGCGGAGAGGCCAAAGGATGGGATGCCAGACGGCTGGCATTTTTATCGGATAGCACCCTATAAAAAGAACACCATTTACCGACTTGAGAAATACCAGGGCCGTACGGTATTGGCTGCTAACTCCAAAACATCGGCATCTGGTCTTGCGGTAAAACTTCGCCCCCGCTCAGCGCAAAACTTATGGCTGCAATGGGAGTGGAAGGCGGTAGGCGCAATACCGCAGGCAGATAATGCGGATAGTCAGCATGACGATGCACCACTACGTATCTTGGTAGCTTTTGATGGCAATAAATCCAAACTCCCCCTCAAAGAAAAACTCACCTTTGAGATGGCTAGCTTAATTAGCGGTCAAGAAATGCCCTATGCCACCGTGATGTATATCTGGTCTGGTAAGAATTCAGTCAACACAGTTTTAAACAACGCTCACACCTCGCGTGTGAAGATGATTGTGGTGGACTCTGGTTCAGATAGTTTGGGTGAGTGGCGCAAGCACGAGCGAGATTTAGCGGCGGACTACAAGCTGGCTTATGGAGAGGCGCCAGGTAATGTCATTGGTATCGCTCTTCTGACTGATACAGACAACACAAAATCAGAGGCTCGTGCTCTTTACGGCGATATTGAATTACTACGCAAGAATTCTAAATAGCCTATCCATTCTGAGGGCGCCAACGCTTTAAAAGCAGTGCATTACTCAATACGCAAAAACTCGAGAGCGCCATTGCACTGCCAGCTAGCATGGGTGATAAATAACCTAAAGCTGCCATCGGAATACCAATCGTATTAAATGCAAATGCCCAAAATAAATTTTGCCGGATCTTATTCCAAGTTTTCTTAGAGATATCAATTGCATCAGCCACCAAAGTAGGATCGCCACGCATTAAAGTGATTCCAGCTGCTTGCATGGCTACATCAGTCCCAGTAGACATCGCCATACCCACATCCGCCATTGCTAACGCTGGCGCGTCATTCACGCCATCACCAATCATCGCGACATATTGCTTCTGAACTCCAGGCGGGTTTTGTAGTCGATGAATCATTTGCGCTTTATCGCTCGGCATAATTTGTGCAAAGACTTCATCAATACCAATGATTTTTCCCGCGCGAGTAGCAGCGGCTAAATTATCACCAGATAGCATCACCGTCCGAATATGTAATGCATGCAATGCATCGACCGCCGATTTTGTATTGGGTTTGAGTTGATCGCCAAAAGCAATGACAGCAATTGGTGAGGGTAGACCATTGCTTTCGCCGCCCGTGCTCATCAATACAGAAACAGTTTGACCTTGCTCAAAATAAGCCTGCGCTTTTTGCAAAACGAGATCGTACGCGTTGCCGACCTCGAGCGAGGCTACGCTTTGCAAGCGCAGTATTTGTCCCGCAAAAGGACCGCTGCCTGGAATGCCTTCAATTCCAATACCAGGCAAGCTCTTGCTAAATGAGGCGGCAATCGGTGTAATACCTTTTTCCTTAGATGAAACTAGTAGTGCTTTAGCTAAAGGGTGTTCACTTCCCAACTGCAAGCCTGCAGCAGTGGCGAGGATTTGATCAGTATCGCTAAGTGATGAATCAAAAGGCAGTAGGGCGAGCATGCGTGGCTTACCCATGGTTAATGTGCCAGTCTTATCAAAGGCGACGATATTGAGCTTATGAGCCAGCTCTAATACTTGTGGATCCTTAATCAAAATACCAAAGCGTGCG
>JBJOEU010000167.1:0-3591 GCA_046049115.1 Pseudomonadota bacterium | reverse complement strand
AGCTTTTTATGGTTCAAGTTGGCGTAGAAATCGTAGTAAGGAATCGGTGTTACTTAGACCTTAGCTTAACAGTCTGCAAAGGCCATAAGATGACTTTAGGATCGATGCCCCAAACAAAAAATGCAAGCTAAAACTCTCGTAGAAAGCTCAACAATGACATCTTTGGCGAAGCCCCAATTGCCTGGCCAGGTTAAGCATTACTTGCAGTTTGCTGACCTGACACGCGAAGAATATGACTATCTCCTCAAGCGTTCTGCATGGCTCAAAACGAAGTTCAAAAGTTACGAGACTTGGCACCCCTTGCACGACCGTACACTAGCGATGATCTTTGAGAAGCATTCGACCCGTACCCGTCTTTCTTTTGAAGCGGGCATACACCAGCTTGGCGGTCATGCTGTATACCTAAACACCCGAGATACCCAGTTGGGCCGTGGCGAGCCTGTAGAGGACGCTGCGCAGGTAATTTCTAGGATGACGGACATCATCATGATCCGCACCTTTGGCCAAGAGATTATTGAGCGCTTTGCAGCTAATTCTCGAGTCCCCGTGATCAATGGCCTTACCAACGAATACCATCCCTGCCAAGTATTGGCCGATATCTTTACTTTCGTAGAGGCACGCGGCCCGATTCAGGGTAAAACCGTTGCTTGGGTAGGTGATGCCAACAATATGGCCTACACCTGGATACAGGCAGCCGAATGTTTGGATTTCCAAATTCGCTTTTCAGCCCCCGGTGACTATCAGCTAGATGACTCTAGACTGGCTGCGAAAGCTTTAAAGCACCTGACAATTTGCGCTGATCCAAGAGACGCCTGCAAAGGTGCCGACTTGGTTACTACCGATGTATGGACCAGCATGGGCTACGAGGATGAAAATACTTCTCGTATGGCTGCTTTTAAGGATTGGATGGTGGATGGGGAGTTGATGTCTTTGGCTAAGCCGGATGCTCTGTTCATGCACTGCTTGCCAGCGCATCGTGGTGAAGAGGTTTCAGCAGAGGTCATTGATGGGCCTCAAAGCATCGTTTGGGAAGAGGCTGAAAATCGTTTACATGTTCAAAAGGCCTTGATGGAGTATTTACTCTGCGGCCGTTTAGACTAAATACTTTAGTAATTTATTTTTGTTGGTGATGAGTTAATTTTTTGATTGAATAAAAATCATGTCTGATATTAAAAAAGTAGTTTTAGCGTATTCCGGTGGTCTTGATACCAGTGTGATTCTTAAATGGCTTCAAGATACCTATCAATGTGAGATCGTTACTTTCACAGCTGATTTAGGTCAGGGTGAAGAGTTGGAGCCAGCACGTGCCAAAGCACTGCAGTTTGGCATCAAGCCAGAAAATATTTTTATCGATGACTTGCGTGAAGAGTTTGTGCGCGACTTTGTATTCCCAATGTTCCGCGCCAATACGATTTACGAAGGCGAGTACCTGCTGGGTACTTCCATCGCGCGCCCATTGATCGCCAAGCGTCAAATTGAAATTGCGCGTGCGACTGGTGCAGACTCTGTATCGCATGGCGCTACTGGCAAAGGCAACGACCAGGTACGTTTTGAGTTGGGTTACTACGCACTCGAGCCAGGAATTAAGGTCATTGCACCATGGCGTGAGTGGGACCTACTCTCACGTGAAAAATTGATGGCTTATGCAGAAAAGCATGGCATCCCAGTAGAGATGAAGCATAAGCAGGGCGGCTCACCTTACTCAATGGATGCTAACTTGTTGCACATCAGCTACGAAGGTCGTCATCTCGAGAACCCAAATGCTGAAGCAGAAGAATCGATGTGGCGTTGGACAGTGTCTCCTGAGAAAGCCCCAGACGCTCCAGAAATTATTGAAATTGAATTCCGTGCCGGTGATCCGGTGGCAATTAATGGCAAAGCTTATAAACCACATGAGTTGTTAGCTGAACTCAATCGTATTGGTGGCATGCATGGTATTGGTCGTCTTGACTTGGTTGAGAACCGCTTTGTAGGCATGAAAAGCCGTGGCTGCTATGAAACCCCTGGCGGCACTATTTTGCTAAAAGCGCACCGCGGTATTGAGAGCATTACTTTGGACCGTGAAGTAGCTCACCTCAAAGATGACTTGATGCCACGATATGCAAGCTTGATCTACAACGGTTTGTGGTGGGCGCCAGAGCGTCTGGCTTTACAAACCTTGATCGATCACACCCAGCAAATGGTCAATGGTGTTGTGCGTCTGAAGCTTTACAAAGGATCTGTCTCGGTGATCTCGCGCGATTCAGCGAATACGTTGTTTGACCAGACTATCGCTACATTTGATGATGATGGCGGTGCTTACAACCAGGCTGATGCTGGCGGATTCATCAAGCTCAATGCTTTGCGTATGCGAATTGCTGAAACTGCAAGACGTAAGCGTGCGAAATAATTCACATAAACAATAAGCTAGTAATTCAGATTAGGAAGAATAAAGATGCAATTTGATCAAGTTTCTGTAGGCAAAAAAGCCAATGTATTTTTTGATGGTAAGTGCGTATCCCATACCGTGACCCTGCCAAACGGTGTTCGTAAATCTGTTGGTGTGGTGTTGCCAAGCACTTTGCGTTTTGACCTGAGCACTAAAGAGATCATGGAAGTGGTTGACGGTAATGCGTTTGTCAGCATTAACGGCGCCCCAGAGGTAGAGTTCAAGGCTGGTCAAAGTTGGGAAGTGGAAAAAGGTGGTTATTTCATTATTCGCGCCGAGTCTCCAGTGCACTATGTTTGTCACTTTGAATAAGTGAGTTGATAAGCAAGACACTAATTTTTCTTGCCCCAAAAGAAAACGCAGATCTCGGTCTGCGTTTTTTGCTTTATAGCTGGGATCAGTCGCTTATTTTCTTGGCAGTCCTTGAATGACTGTGCCAGGCACGATCACTCTTTCTGAGAACCATTGTTTATTCATCTCTAGGGCGTAGCGTACTGCTGCTTTGGGACAGTGATTATTTGTGGTCTCGGCCTGCATCTCTTCGATATTCACAATCTTGCCGTCATCGGCAATGAAGGCAATCGATAGAGGAATCTTTGTATTGTTCATCCAGAAACAATGACCAGCTTTTTGCTCGAAGATAAAGAGCATGCCCGAGTTGGTGGGCATGCTGGTGCGATTCATGAGTCCGACCTCGCGCGCTTTAGGTGTATCGGCTAACTCTGCCTGAATACGATAGATGCCTGTCTTCAGTTCAACTATAGGTAAGCCGACATTCTGCTGTGCAAACAATGGTGCCGAAAAGAGTCCGGAAATTACTGCTAGTGAAAAGATCAGTTGTTTGAAATTGGGTAAGCGCATGGTGTTTTGATTGGTGGGTCTGAGTGATGCTCATTCTAAGGCAGGGTCAGCAAAGCTAGAAAATGCAGACGAAAAAAAACCCAGGAACAAGTCCTGGGTTTTAGTAATGATCTAAAGCAGATTAAGCTGCTTGGATATTAGTAGCTTGCTTGCCCTTAGGACCTTGGGTAATGTCAAACGTTACCTTTTGGTTTTCCTTGAGTGTTTTAAACCCAGGCATTGTGATTGCGCTGAAATGCGCAAACAACTCTTCTTCACCATCATCAGGTTTGATAAAGCCAAAACCTTTTGCATCATTGAAC
>JBJOEU010000166.1:0-3509 GCA_046049115.1 Pseudomonadota bacterium | reverse complement strand
GCCACCTTGTGGGGATACGCCCTTTTCAGCTAAAGCTGCAGGATCAAAGCTCGCACTGTCCTTTGCCATTGGATGGGTCGTCAAATTATTTTTGACGGCAGCGGCAACCTTATCGGTAGTTGCGAACAATACTGGGTACTGATGCACAACCGCTACAGGAGCCTGCTCACAACGACCTACGCATGGGGCAGCTTCAACCTTAATCTTTGGATTACCCAGTATTGCCGGTAACTTAGCTAAAAGATCTTGCGCACCGGCCAACTCGCAAGCAATACCATCACAGACACGTAAGGTGATATCTGCCACCGGATCATTGCCGCGCACCACCTCAAAGTGGTGATAGAAAGTAGCAACCTCATAAACCTCTGCCATCGGCAAATTCATTTCTTTTGCGAGGGCAACTAAATGACGGTCATGCAAAGCGCGGTATTCGTCATTGAGCTTGTGTAAATTTTCAATCAGCAAATCGCGACGATCAGCTGCAGCACCAATTAATTGGCGCACCTCTGCCAAGGACACATCGTCCGCTTGACGTCCTTTGAGCTTGCTCTTGCGACGAATGGTTTCCCTTAAATCATCTGCAGTTGCTACAGCAACAGCCTTGACTTCAGCCGAGGGTTTTGGGTGATTCATAGTTTTAGTCTCTAGTTTCTAGTCGCAATAATGGTGCTATTTTTTATGTCTAAAGCTGGGCTTAAGAAGGTCCGAATTGGCAAGAAACAGCTTGGCTCGCTCTATATAGGAAATTCCCAAGATCAAAGATGATTTTGGGTTATTTCTGCACTCAAGTCCTTGACGGCGCTCAAGTGAATTTAATTAGGGTAAACCCTAGTTAAATGACTGATGGGGATGGCTTGCTGCCAGGTGGCGGAGCGTAATCTAGCTTGCGCTCATAAACGCGTGCCTTGAAACAATCGTTGTAGCCTTTACTGCCGATTTGCCAGCCAATAGAAGTGCAGTCATCTTGAGCTGCCGACTCAATAGAGCCACATCCAGTTAAGGCTATGGCAGCAATAGATACGAGGATGGTTAAGGGACGAAATGTAGATGAATTCATACCTCAAGTCTACTTGATTCTGAGCTCAACTTCGAGAGGAATACCCTCCTTACCCGCACTAACAGTTTTGACCTCACCCAAATTAATTCGATCCTTCAGGGCTGGGTTACTTTTCACCATCAAGTCCGAGGCAAGCGTAGCCCGATTTTTAGCCAAAGTTCTCAGGTCTTCATCTGTCACCGCAATACTAGCAATGAGCTCAGCATGCAACTGCTCATTACGTGCCGCACCCTCTGGCAGAGTGATTAAGCGTTGACCTAATTTGATTCTGCCGACATATTGAGCGTAAACAGATTTCAAGGCAGACTGTAACTTCGCATCAGAAAAATCAAGCACTGGAATGAGATCATTGGGAGGGATATTTACCCCAAGCACATTCAAAATGGCGCGGTCCGCAATCGCACGAGCCAGGGCAGCTTTGTCTGCATTGGGGTCGTAGGCTCCCGAAAGCTCCAAAGAAGCATGGGGCTTCTTGGCCAGAAAATCACCAAGCTTTTCCAGGCGATCTTGGTCAGGTGGCAAATATACCGCCTCTCCCAATACGGCATTTACCCCATCGTTAGCACCCATACCAAGTAGCGCGCCCAATGCTCTGAATGGTGCGGTAGCGACATTAGTTAATACGGTGCTGATTGCCTGCCATACCAGGCCGCTTGCGCTGAACTCGGGTGAATCTACATTACCAGCAATATTGATGGTGACATCAATCGTATCGTCAGAGTCTTCAAGTACCGCAATTGCTAAACCCAGCGGCAATTTTTTGCCCTGAAAGTCAGCTACCTCTTCACCAAGCTCGATCTTCTTAATGACAATCTGATTGCTGCCCTTGAGCTCGCCATCCTTTGCGCTGTAGTGCAAATTCAAATTCACGCGACCGCTAGCGATTTGGTATCCAGCAAAGGTCATGACTGCTGGGTTAAATGCATTGAGTGGAACATTTTTGAAGTTGAGTGTCACATCGTTATTGCGACGTGGGTCATCAAATGAAATCTGTCCATTACCACGGAGTGAGCCAGATTCAGCTAGAACTCCATCCAAAGTCATTGCCGTTGAATGTCCGGGTAAATTATTGACATTTAAAAAGCCGGCATTGAATTTTCTCAAATTCACTTTGAAATTAGGCTTCATCGCTAAGTCAGCAAATGACACCTGACCATCGCGCAATTTTAATGTCTTGATATCCAAAGCAAATGATTGCTTTTCTTTTAGGCCTACAGGTGGCTTGCCCACCTCAACAAGCTCGCCCTCCTGCTTGGAAAATAAACGCCTGAAATTTGAGAAACCTTTTTCATCAATCTCAAACTGGAGCGCCGGTTGAGAAACCAATAATTCCTCAATGCTCAGACTAGCACCAGAATTTTTTGAGCTCATGTAAACAAATCGACTAATGTCGCCCGAATTCCATTTCAGGAGCGATTGTTTTTGTCCCTGTTCAAGTAAATCCAAGCCGAGTACGTGTAGATCCCCCGATATGGCAAGCTCATCCGCCTTCAGACTGACATCTACAGCAGATTGAATTACTCCACCCTGAGTCAACAGCTCTTTATTGGCTGGGAGTAGGGTAATAAAAGGCGCAATGGAAAGATTGTCCATCCGAACTCTAGCTGTGATTGATTTATCAGATTTGAAATCCCAATGAGAGCTTATTCGCCCATCATCAATCTCTAAATCAATCTGAGCACCCAAGGTATCTGGCGCAGGATTATCTAAGGCACCCTTAATGGCAAGACGTTTGAAGGCAATCTTTTTATTCAAGCCTGGCAAAGTAAAGTTCAATGCGCCTAAATTGAATCCGTACTGACCGCGAACACCATTCACATCGCCCTGTTTATCGTAGTTCGCAATATCACGCAACTCGATAGAAAGCGACTTAAAACGCTCGTGCAAATTTTTCTTAGGGTCATGTACCTCAAGCGAGCCGTTGATGACCTTAAATTCATCGGCTGATATTTTGATACTCCTCTTGGCCGCAGTCGAATCCACTGGAGGCAAATTGCGCGTAATGGCAACAATCAATTCCTGCCAATTCCACTCTCCCGCAATACCGTTGCCGGCATTCTTTTCGAGCTTAATGCTGGGCTCATCTAAGAGAACTTGATCAAATCCTATCTCCCCAATCACAATATGGGACCACTTCAGCATGACTACCGTTTTCTTTAGATCAAGTAATTTTTCTTGCTGTCTATCGACTAATTTCAAGCCATCGATCTCAACCCGTAACCTTAAAGGAGAAATCCTGAGATCTTGATAGGTGATTTCGTAACCAATTTTTTGGCCATAAGCCTCGAGTGCATTCTTGATGACACCCGGAACCGAAAGGTGAGCTAGACCCCAAAATAAACAGGTCACAGCGAAAATTGCGAGGAGAGCCCGGGATAGCCAAAGGCGAATGAATGGAATCTTGGACATAATGAACTACATCAATTGAGCGCTTTTACTAAACAAAAATTTC
>JBJOEU010000165.1:0-3672 GCA_046049115.1 Pseudomonadota bacterium | reverse complement strand
TGGCCACTGTCGTCTCCCAGGGACGTCACGATAAAGTGACAATCTTTAAGATGCGCCGTCGCAAGCATTATCAAAAGCACCAAGGCCATCGTCAGAATTACACAGAAATTCTGATTAACACGATTAAAGCCTAATTTAGGCTAACGGCTCAATAGCAGGAGAAAAGATATGGCACAGAAAAAAGGCGGCGGCTCGACACGAAATGGCCGCGACTCAGAATCGAAACGCTTAGGCGTTAAAGTTTTTGGCGGCGAGCAAATCAACGCTGGCAGCATCATTATTCGTCAACGTGGTACACGAGTACATCCGGGTATGAACGTTGGCATTGGCAAGGATCACACTTTGTTTGCCTTAATTGACGGACAAGTGCAATTTGGCGTTAAGGGTGCTTTGAAGAAGGCCCAGGTTTCAGTTCTCCCGCGTTCATAAGACGCCTGACTGAGACACGTTTGATTCAGATTTATTCCGAATTTAACTCTTAGGAACAGGCCTCGCTAAGCGAGGCCTTTTTTATTCATGAAATTTATAGACGAAGCTCGTATTGAAGTCATAGCTGGCCAAGGTGGCGCCGGGAGTGCCTCTATGCGCCGCGAAAAGTTTATCGAATTCGGTGGCCCCGATGGTGGCGACGGTGGCAAAGGCGGAAGCGTTTGGGCTACCGCAGATCGCAACATCAACACCTTGATTGACTATCGCTACGCTAAAACGCACACTGCAAAAAATGGTGAGCCTGGTCGTGGCGCTGATTGTTATGGTCGCGCAGGCGACGATATTGAGTTGCGTATGCCAGTTGGCACCATCATTTCTGATTATGAAACTGGTGAGCCGATTGCCGACTTAACCACTCACGGTGAGCGTCTTTGTTTGGCGCAGGGCGGTGTTGGTGGCTGGGGAAACATTCACTTTAAGAGTAGTACGAACCGTGCTCCTCGCCAAAAGACGAATGGCAAAGATGGTGAGCGTCGTAAGCTCAAATTGGAATTAAAAGTATTGGCTGACGTTGGCTTGTTGGGTATGCCTAATGCGGGTAAATCCACTTTGATTACTGCCGTATCTAATGCGCGTCCAAAAATTGCCGACTATCCGTTTACAACCCTGCACCCGAATTTAGGTGTGGTGCGTGTTGGTGCTGAGCGCAGCTTTGTGATTGCGGATATTCCGGGATTGATTGAAGGTGCCGCGGAGGGTGCTGGCTTGGGCCATCGCTTCTTAAGACACTTGCAGCGTACCGGTGTGCTTTTGCATTTAGTTGATATCGCACCATTTGATGACAACATTGATCCGGTAGCAGATGCTGTTGCCATCGTGAATGAATTGCGTAAGTACGATGAAGCTTTGGTTGAAAAACCACGCTGGTTAGTCTTAAATAAAGTCGATATGATTCCCGAAGAGGATCGCAAGAAGGTGGTTGCGGACTTTATTAAACGGTTTAAGTGGAAAGGTCCGGTTTTTGAGATCTCTGCTTTGACAGGCTTGGGTTGCGATAAGCTGTGCTACTCATTGCAGGATTATTTAGATTCTGTTCGTAAAGATCGTGATGATGCAGATGAGCGTGCTGCTGATCCGCGATATCAAGAGCAAGCTCAGCCAGAAGATAAGACTCCAGATTAAATAGCAGTCATTTGAGATCCGCATTTGATATGAATACTCAGAAAGCTAAACGAATCGTAGTGAAAGTAGGTTCAAGCCTAGTCACCAATAATGGTGAGGGCTTGGATCATGCTGCAATTGGCATGTGGGCTGAGCAAATGGCCGCCTTATTAGCTGATGGCCATGAGGTGTTGATGGTCAGTTCGGGCGCGATTGCTGAAGGTATGCAACGTCTTGGTTGGACTAAACGCCCGACAGAAATTCATCAACTACAAGCTGCTGCTGCCGTTGGTCAGATGGGTTTGGTGCAAGTTTACGAAAGTTGTTTTGCACGTTTTAATTTACGTAGCGCACAAGTCTTGTTAACGAATGCTGATTTAGCAGATGCTGAGCGCAACGCTAATGCCAAGGCTACTTTAGACACCTTATTGAAGCTGGGCGTTGTTCCCATCATCAATGAAAACGACACCGTGGTTACGGATGAAATTAAATTTGGCGATAACGACAGCCTAGCTGCTTTGGTAACGAATCTAATTCATGCGGATTTATTGGTCATCCTGACAGATCAGGGTGGTTTATATACTGCTGATCCCCGTCAAGATGCTTCCGCCACTCTTTTAAGTAATGCTATGGCTGGTGATCCTGCTTTAGAAAAAATGGCTGGTGGTGCTGCAAGCGAGTTAAGTAAGGGTGGCATGCTGACCAAAGTATTGGCCGCAAAAGTTGCCGCTCTAACAGGTGCAGCCACTGTCATCGCTTCTGGGCACGAGCCTCAGGTTCTCACCCGCTTGATGCGTGGCGAAAAAATCGGTACCTGTCTGACTGCTGCTAGTTAATCACGCCAAATGAATTGGTAGGTTTTGTCCCCCCGGTGAATCCATTGGGATTCAATGACTGAATAATATTTTTAATATTCTTCTCTTGGGAATTGAAGTTACATAATGCGCCTTGAGCTAAAGCGGCTTGATATCGGTTTGGCGTGTGATCCTGAATTCCCCGCCAGCTAGAGAGCGGATTTTCTTTCCAAACTCCACTTTCAAATGTGCCATAAAGGCGCCACTGGAAGGAGTCACAGCGAATACCTTCATACTGAACTTGGCTATTGCCATTAGGACTTGTCAGAATCACGATATATCTGGTAATGCCATCGTTGCCAATCAAAATAGAGTTGGTATCGACTGCAAACTTAAAAACAGTCTGTTGTGAGACATAAAAAGGCTGAATAGTTGCCTTATTGGGAGGATTTAGCGGCATCGCTGTTGCACCCTCTTTAAATACCATCGGTGCAAATGGATCAACACCACTTTCCAGTGGATCCCCTGCGCATCCAGTTAGCGCTGAAGCAAAAGCTAAGACAAGGATGGAGGATCGCAGATTAGAAATAAAAAATTTTGTCATGGCTTATCAGTGGGTTTTTCTTCTTTGAGCTCATTTTCCTCTTCCCCGTACCAGGATTGAAGTAAATCGAGCGGAGATCCCCAGGCAAGTTGCTGCATACGCATGCCACGGGATAAATAGCGCGCAAGCTCAGAAAGGGCTAATTGATAGACCTCACGCTTGAAATCGATGACTGAATCCAGTTGAATCCAAAAAGGCACCCAGCGCCAAGCATCGAATTCAGGGTGCTCCGAGGCGCGGAGGTGAATATCGCTGTCTAAGCCCACTAAGCGAAGTAAAAACCAGATTTGTTTTTGGCCGCGATAGCTTGCGCGATGATTTTTGTTTTTGGCCGCGATAGCTGGCCCGATGCGTTTTGGAGGCATGTTGACGACGCAAGAACTCCTCCGGGACGTCATAACGAAGCCAGTCCCTGGTTCGTCCAATAATTTGGACATGTTCCGGCAGCAAGCCAACTTCCTCATGCAATTCGCGGTACATGGCTTGCTCTGGGCTCTCACCATGCTGAATCCCGCCCTGCGGGAACTGCCACGAATGCTGCCCAACGCGTTTTCCCCAGAAAACCTCGTTATGGCTGTTGAGGAGGACTATGCCGACATTGGGTCGATACCCTTCACGGTCAAGCATGAGATCGTGCCTCAAATCCTTTAAAATCAATGATTTGATTATATCCATACATGAAAG
>JBJOEU010000164.1:0-3546 GCA_046049115.1 Pseudomonadota bacterium | reverse complement strand
ATCGCTTGTAAAGCAAGCTACGCCATTACCAAACTCACAGGAGTTCACTAAATTGAGCGCTTCGGTAAAGTTCGCCACACGCATGCAAGAGAGTACTGGTCCGAAGATTTCTTCTAAATAGATCTTCATGTCAGCAGTTACATTATCAAATAGTGTGCCACCGATAAAGAAGCCATTCTCATGACCTGCTACCTTTAAACCGCGACCGTCTACCAATAACTTCGCACCGGAGGCAACACCGCTATCGATGTAGCCAGTAATGCGCTCTAAAGCGGCTTTAGTAACGATAGGACCCATTTCAGCATCGAGCTCCATGCCATTCTTCACCTTCAGTGTCTTGGTGCGCTCGATGAGCTTTGGCATGATTTTCTCAGCAACATCACCAACCAAAACCGCTACTGAGATTGCCATGCAGCGCTCACCAGCAGAGCCATAGGCTGCCCCAATCAAAGCATCAATCGTCTTATCGATATCAGCATCTGGCATCACTACCATGTGATTCTTGGCACCACCTAAAGCCTGGGAGCGCTTACCAAAGTGTGCGCAACGCTCATAGATGTAGTTAGCAATTGGGGTGGAACCTACAAAACTCACGGCCTTGACATCGGGATTCTCAATCAAAGCATCTACTGCTTCTTTGTCGCCTTGCACCACGTTAAATACACCGTCTGGCAAACCAGCCTGAGTTAACAACTTAGCCATGAATAGTGAAGCGGATGGATCAGTTGGGCTAGGCTTCAGAATGAAGGTATTGCCACAGGCAATCGCCACTGGGAACATCCACATTGGCACCATGACAGGGAAGTTAAATGGCGTTACGCCAGCAACAACACCTAAAGGCTGGCGCATGACCCAGTTATCAATATCAGTCGACACTTGCTCGGTGTAGTCACCCTTGAGGAGTTCTGGAATGCCGGTAGCAAATTCAACAATTTCGATACCGCGAGTAACTTCACCCTGTGCATCAGTAAATACTTTGCCGTGTTCAGCGGTAATAATGGCGGCCAACTCATCACGGTTTGCGTTGAGTAGCTCAAGATACTTGAACATAATGCGCGCACGGCGCAATGGAGAGGTCTGACTCCAAGTTTTGAATGCTGTCTGAGCGTTTGCAACAACCTCATCAACTTCTTTGCGGCTAGCTAAGGCTACGCGTCTTGCGACAGCGCCTGTGGAAGGATTAAATACATCGGCGAAACGACCATCTTGAGGATTGAGGACTTTGCCGCCAACGAAATGGCCGATATCTTCTTTTGATGTAAATGCTTGGGGTGCGCTCATAGTGATTACTTAATGTTCTATTGTCTGGTTTTAGGTTCAATAAAGGTGCTTGGACAAGATTCCGCACATCTTTGTGGTCTCGTTTATTCTAACTAGTCTATTTTATCGCTTTAGCTTGTTTTGCGCTTTTTTTCGGCCCTAAAGGTAAGTAAATGAGTCTTTTGTTCTCCAGTTACGTTTTAAGCTCCCCTAAGGGGCCTCTAACCCTATCTAACCGAGTGGTTGTGGCGCCCATGTGCCAATACTCTGCGGTGAATGGAGAGGCTCAGGATTGGCATCTAATGCACTGGGGCAATCTTTTAAATAGTGGCGCAGGACTCTTCATTATCGAAGCCACCGGCGTCACACCTGAGGGGCGTATTACCCCTGTATGCCTGGGTCTATGGGATGACCGCACAGAAGCAGCCCTGAAAGACAAGCTCACGCGAGCCCGAAGTTTGGCCCCAGCCACTCCTGTCTTTATTCAGCTGGCGCATGCTGGCCGTAAAGCCTCCAGTGCTAGCCCTTGGGCTGGTGGTCAATTGCTCTCTAAAGAGCAGGGCGGCTGGGATATGGTTGCTCCTTCGGCTATCCCGCAGCTCAAGGATGAACGTTTGCCACACGAGCTCTCTAAAACAGAGTTAGCTGAGCTCATTACTGCATTTGTTATTGCGGCGCAGCGCTCTGAGCGGATCGGGATCGATGGTATTGAGTTGCATGGTGCCCATGGCTACCTCTTGCACCAGTTTTTATCGCCAATCGCTAATCAACGAACAGATGAATATGGCGGCTCTTATGAGAACCGTATCCGCTTTCCATTGGAGTTATTTGCGGCGGTACGAAAAGCCTATCAAGGTGTTTTAGGTATCCGGATCTCGGCAAGCGATTGGATTGAAGGTGGTTGGACACCTGAAGAAACGGCTGATTTTGCTGCTCGACTGAAGCCCTTGGGATGTGATTTTGTGCATATTTCATCAGGGGGGATTTCTCCATTGCAAAAGATTGCGATTGGACCAAATTACCAAGTGCCGTTTGCCAAGATTGTGAAAGACCAGTCGGGCATTCCGACGATGACAGTTGGCTTGATTACCGACCCTCAGCAAGCCGAAGATATCTTGCAACAAGGGGATGCAGATTTAATCGCTCTGGCACGTGCATTTTTGTACAAGCCCCGTTGGGCCTGGGAGGCTGCTGCCGCCTTGGGCGGCACCGTGCCTTCAAATGAACGTTACTGGCGTTGCTTACCGCGTGAAGCCCAAGCTATTTTGGCGATGTCAAAGTAGGGCAGCGATAATTCGTGTCAAACAATATTCAGTTTGCATTAAACAACATACCTATATCGAATGAAGTGATCCATAAATGAAGCAACACTCCGTAAGAGAATCTTGGTTAGAAGATGCTGTAAGACATTTGGAGCCGGTATTTTCAAAGGCAGGATATGCCATACCCCCAGTGAGAGTATCTTGCGGCTTTCCGGCCTCTAGTAGTCCCAGAACAACCTTGGGGCAATGCTGGCCGCGCGAGCGCTCTGGTGGTGGAGTTAATGAGATCTTTATTTCACCTAAATTAGATGACCCCGTTCAGTTGTTGGACACATTGGTGCATGAGCTATGCCATGCCGTGGATGATTGTTTCAGCGGTCATGGTGAAGACTTCAAAGGTATTGCTCAGACTGTAGGTTTAGAGGGTCCCGCTAGAATGGCGCATGCGACCGAAGAGTTGATGGTGCGCCTCATGATGATTAGCCAAGAGCTTGGGCCATATCCACATCAGGCAATTGTTTTCCCGCCCCCAAGACCAAGTAATGCGAGTCGGAATAAAGCTAAATGTGGCCAGTGTGGATATGAGGTAACGCTACTCAAGAAGTGGGCAACTTATGGGGCACCTATTTGCCCTAAAGACAATATTCGAATGCAAGAAGCGCTAATCGAGACGATCGAAAATACGACCGAGTACGATACCGAATCGGTTACAGGATCTAAGCCTAAGAAGGATGAAATCCGCCGCGCTATCAGCTAATAAAAATACTGATTAACTAGCGACAGCAGAAGGGCTCCAAACAGGATCCTTCTTACTTGCCTTGGCAATGTCAGCCAAGATCTTTTCATGTAGCTGGCAATCTTCCTCGCTGGCTGCCACGATTTTTAGCGTAGTGGGCAAAGCTTTGGTTTGTCCTGAAGCGTCAGTGCCAACGGTGTAATCAATCAGGTCAATCGATAAGTCTTCTTGACCACGCGTCATCGCTACATAAACTTCAGCCAATAATTGGGCATCCAATAAAGCGCC
>JBJOEU010000163.1:0-3562 GCA_046049115.1 Pseudomonadota bacterium | reverse complement strand
CCTAGCCAATGTCCCAGTTGGTGCCAAACGCTGGTAGGCACCAAAGTTAATAACCAGGTCATGGTGAGATAGCGCAGTAACTTACCAATAAACATGTAGATTAAGCATGGTGCCCAGGGCAGCCTGAGCCATCCTGCTGCCAAACACAAGGGGTCACCAAAGCCAGGTAACCAAGATAACAAGAGCATCTTAGGGCCCCGCTCTTCCAGCCAACGTTGTACTCTGCCATTGCTGGGCCCCTTGAGGGATTCAAAACTGTTGCGGCTAATCAGTCCAAGCCACCAATCCAACATACCGCCCAATGTATTGCCGATAGTGGCAACCATAATGGCAATCCAATATAGATGGGGATTGACTGAAACGTAGCCAAACAATATAGGCTCAGAGCCAATGGGCAATAAGGTTGCGGAGATAAAGGCGCTGATAAATACTGCCGGCAAACCAATCGATGGCATGCCAAAGAATTCAAAGAATTGACTGAGCATTTGCTCCATTAATTCAGAACTCCGGACGGGATAGCAAGTAAACGCTTGGGCATCCCCCAAGTATGCCCGAATAGGCATCTAGACTAGCCATGCTCTGGCATATGGTGACTATGTTGACCCGCCCGTAATGCTCAATTCTTGCTTAAAATGTATTTCTTAGCATTATTTAACTTTCCCTACTTTTAGATCGACCTATGAATCACCCTATCCCTAAGCCAGACCAATACCAAGACATGCGTGAAGCTTTGCGCGACCTCTGCGGCAGCTTTGACTCTGCTTATTGGCAAAAGGTAGATCACGAGCGCGACTATCCTGAGGCGTTTGTAGATGCCATGGCCAAAGCAGGCTGGTTAGCAGCATTAATTCCTGAAGAATACGGTGGCTCTGGCCTAGGTTTAGCAGAGGCCTCAGTCATCATGGAAGAGATTAATTTTTCCGGTGGGAATGCAGGCTCTTGTCATGGTCAGATGTACAACATGGGTACCTTGTTGCGTCATGGCTCTGATCTACAGAAGAAGCTTTACCTCCCCAAAATAGCTACCGGTGAATTACGCCTTCAGAGTATGGCGGTGACTGAACCAACTACAGGCACCGACACTACCAAACTCAAAACGACTGCTGTCAAAAAGGGTGACAAGTACATTGTGAATGGTCAGAAGGTATGGATCTCCCGTATTCAGCATTCTGATTTAATGATTCTGCTCGCGCGCACCACTCCCTTGGCAGAAGTGAAGAAAAAATCAGAAGGCATGTCGATCTTTATCGTCAACCTCAAAGATGCTATTGGCAATGGTATGGACATTCAGCCAATTGCTAATATGGTTAATCATGAAACCAATGAGGTCTTCTTTGATAACCTAGAGATTCCAGCTGAGAACCTCATTGGCGAAGAAGGTAAGGGCTTTAAGTACATCTTAGATGGCCTCAATGCCGAGCGCGTCCTCATTGCAGCAGAGTGTATTGGCGATGCCTATTGGTTTGTAGATAAAGCACGTCGTTATGCTAATGACCGTGTGGTGTTTGATCGCCCCATTGGTAAGAACCAAGGCATTCAGTTCCCCATTGCCGATGCTTTTATTGAGACTGAGGCGGCCAACCTGATGCGCTTTAAAGCGTGCGAGCTTTTTGACAATAATCAAGCTTGCGGTGCAGAGTCGAACATGGCCAAGTACTTGGCTGCAAAAGCTTCATGGGAGGCAGCCAACGTTTGCCTACAAACGCATGGTGGTTTTGGTTTTGCCAATGAATATGATGTGGAGCGTAAGTTCCGTGAGACCCGCCTCTATCAAGTTGCGCCCATCTCCACGAACTTGATCTACTCCTACGTTGCAGAGCATATTTTGGGTCTGCCACGCTCTTTCTGATCTTGCAGACCTTTTGATTGATTCAGTTTTTTAGATAAGTAATAACATGAGTATTCGTCCTTTGGATGGCATCACCGTGGTTTCCCTGGAGCATGCTATTGCAGCTCCTTTTTGCACGCGCCAATTAGCCGACTTAGGTGCGCGCGTGATCAAGGTGGAGAGACCCGGTGCCGGGGACTTTGCCCGCGCCTATGATGAGCGGGTCAATGGTATGTCCTCTCACTTCACTTGGGTCAATCGCTCTAAAGAAAGCCTCACCTTAGATCTCAAGCAAGAATCTGCACTAACTGCACTGAAGATGCTACTCAAAACGGCTGACGTTCTAGTGCAAAACTTGGCGCCCGGTGCGGCAGCACGCATGGGACTCACTGCAGAGCTCTTACAAAAAGATAATCCGGGTTTAATTTTGTGCGACATCTCAGGCTATGGAAATAACGGCCCTTATCGCGATAAAAAAGCTTATGACCTATTGATTCAAAGTGAAGCTGGATTCTTATCTGTCACTGGCACTCCAGAAACTCCTAGCAAAGCCGGTAACTCCATTGCCGATATTGCCGCAGGCATGTATGCTTACACCAATGTACTGGCAGCACTATTACAACGGGGAAAGACCGGCAAGGGATCTACGATCGATGTTTCGATGCTCGAGTCTTTGGGTGAATGGATGAGTTATCCGCTCTACTATGCCTATGAGGGTGCAACACCCCCTCCTCGCAATGGCGCATCCCATGCCACGATCTATCCCTATGGGCCATTTAAGGCTGGGGATGGTGGCACTATCATGCTGGGCTTACAAAATGATCGTGAGTGGGTTTTATTCTGTGAGGTAGTGCTTGAAAATCCAGCCCTCGCCAAAGATGAGCGCTTCGATAAAAACTTCAAGCGCAATGAAAAGCGTGATGAATTACTTTCCATCATTGATGCGTGTTTTAGCAAGCTCACTACCGAGCAGGTCATCGCAAAGCTTGATCAAGCTCAGATCGCCAATGCTCGACTTAATGATATGCAGGGTTTATGGAATCATGATCAACTCAAAGCACGCGAGCGCTGGGTAGAGGTCGGATCACCAGTAGGCCCTATTCCAGCAATGTTACCGCCTGGTAGCAACAGCAGCTTCGACTACCGCATGGATGACATTCCTGCTGTAGGACAACATACGCAAGCAATCCTATCTGAGCTTGGTATTGCCGCAAGCGAGATTGAAGTCATGCGCAGCCAAGGAGCGATTTAAAGTAAAGGTGAAGCTAAGTGTGCCGCGTTCTCTAGCAAAACACGCCAACGTGGTCGCTTAGCCCAACTTACTGGATCGACTAAATCAGACTGAGCTAAGTAGGACTCAATCAAAGTCTCGAGTTTGGCGCAAAACGCCTCGTTATAGACAATTAAGCTGATCTCAAAATTCAGACGCAGGCTGCGTTGATCGAAATTCACTGATCCAAAAATGGCTACCTGCTTATCTATGAGCAAACTCTTGGTGTGTAACAAGCCACCATGAAATTCAGCGATATTAATACCTGCATCCATCAGGTCAGCATAAAAGCTATGACTACTCCAGGCGACTAGTGCCGAATCATTTAATTTGGGAACAATTAAAGTAACCTTCACACCACGACCAGCTGCTGCCATCAGCGCCTGAATTAAGCCATCATCCGGACCAAAGTAAGGCGTAGTAATGATGAGCTCTTTACGTGCATCCATAATGGCAGAGAGCAG
>JBJOEU010000162.1:0-3576 GCA_046049115.1 Pseudomonadota bacterium | reverse complement strand
AGTAAAACGAGTTCCGGCAGGACGGCGAATAGGTCAAATGCTTGCATTAGCTTTTACTCAGAGTTTGCTAACAGCAACATGCTGCAGCAGATTAATCACAGATGGATGAATGATGTCGGTAAACGGTTTTGGATAAACGCCCATACCAATCACGCAGATGGACAACACTGCCATCATGAAATACTCACGCGCATTGAGATCTTTTAACTCCTCAACATGCGCATTGGTAATCGCGCCGAAGAATACCCGCTTAACCATCCACAAGGAATAAGCAGCGCTCAGAATCAAAGCGGTCGCGGCCAAAATACCAATCACAAAGTCATAGTCCACGGCAGCCAGAATCACCATGAACTCACCCACGAATCCTGAGGTGGCAGGTAAACCGCAGTTCGCCATAGCCATCAACACTGCAAAGGCTGTGAAGGCAGGCATACGGTGTACGACGCCACCGTAATCCGCAATTTGACGGGTATGCATGCGGTCATACAACACGCCAATCGAGAGAAACATGGCGCCAGCAACAAAGCCATGAGAAATCATCTGCACAATACCGCCCTCGATACCCAGGGGGCTAAAGAGGAAGAAACCAAGCGTTACAAAACCCATATGCGCTACTGATGAATAGGCCACCAACTTCTTCATATCTTTCTGAACTAGCGCTACCGCACCCACATAGATCACAGCAACTAGAGATAAGAAAATGATGAATGGTCCAAGGTACTGACTTGCATCTGGAGCAATTGGTAATGAGAAACGCAAGAAGCCATAAGCACCTAGTTTCAACATGATCGCAGCCAACACTACGGAACCACCAGTAGGCGCTTCAACGTGAACGTCTGGTAACCAAGTATGCAAAGGCCACATTGGGACCTTTACAGCAAAAGCCATGAAGAATGCAAAGAACAAGAGGATTTGCTCAACGATGTCTAGACGTGCGTTATGCCAAGCCAAGATATCAAAAGTATTCGTTGCGTTATACAAGTACAGCATGGCAATCAAAGTCAGCAACGAGCCAAGCAAGGTGTACAAGAAGAACTTAAACGCCGCATAGATACGGTTGTGACCGCCCCACACACCGATGATGATGTACATCGGGATTAGCGTCGCCTCGAAGAATACATAAAACAACAAAGCATCTAGAGCTGCGAATACCCCGATCATTAATCCCGAAAGGATCAGGAAGGAGGCCATGTACTGCGAAACCTTCTTATCAATCACTTCCCAGGCAGCAATCACCACAAGGATATTGATAAACGCCGTCAAAACAATAAACCAAACAGAGATACCGTCAATACCTAAGTGGTAGTTAATGTCGTAACGCGGAATCCAAGCCATCTTCTCGACAAATTGCATGCCAGGGTTGGCGATATCGAAATGAATAATTAAAGGCAGCGTTGCAATGAAGCCCAATACAGAGCCAAAAAGGGCTAACCAGCGAACACCGGCTGTAGGTCTCTCTGAACCGTAGAACAAGATAATGATGCCGAAGAAAATCGGGATCCAGATGGCATAAGAAAGAATCATGATGGCTACTTAAGTAACAAAGGCCTAGCGAACAAAAGGCAGGTAAGCGTATAAAACCCAAGCTAGCAATACCGCCAAGCCCGCAATCATTGCGAAGGCATAGTGATAGAGATAGCCGGATTGCAAATGGCGAATAACTGTGGACAAGCGCCCTACTGCATGCGCACTACCGTTAACCAAGAAACCGTCAATGGCCTGCTGATCACCGCGATGCCACAAGACACCACCGATCCACAGCAAACCTTTGGAGAACACTGCTTGATTTAAATCGTCAAGATAGTATTTGTTATCCATCAGCTTCTTAATTGGTGCAAATGCTTGAGCAACTACACCAGGCAACTTTGGAGCCCAGAGGTAGCCAATTGCTGCAGTCAGTACACCCAGAACAACCAACAACAATACTGGCGAGGTCAATGAATGCATCGCCATCGCAATCGGGCCATGGAACTCTTCAGCGAGTTCTTTCATGGCAGGATGTTTACCAATATCAACAAAGATAGAGTCGCCAAAGAAAGTGCCAAACAATAAAGGTGTAACCGTGTAGTAACCAATGATGACCGATGGAATCGCCAGCAATATCAAGGGCAAGGTCACAACAAAGGGTGACTCATGTGGTTTTTGACCAGGGGCTAAACCATGATGCGTATGATCATCCCCCTGCTCTGCGTGATCATGATGGTGATCATGTGCGTGAGCATCTGCATGGCCCCAACGGGCTTTACCATGGAACACATAAAAGTACAGACGGAATGAGTACAAGGCCGTTACGAAGACGCTCGCCATAACCGCAAAGTAAGCAAAACCAGATCCAGGAATATGACTAGCTGCTACCGCTTCAATAATGGAATCTTTTGAATAAAAGCCCGAGAAGAATGGCGTGCCGACCAATGCCAAGTTACCCAACAACATCATGAGGCAAGTGATTGGCATGTATTTCCAGAGACCACCCATCTTGCGCATATCTTGCTCATGATGCATGCCTAGAATCACGCTACCCGCAGCAAGGAACAGAAGTGCCTTGAAGAACGCATGCGTCATGAGATGGAAGATGGCAATTGGATAAGCAGAAACACCCAAAGCGACAGTCATATAGCCCAACTGAGACAGTGTTGAGTAAGCTACTACCCGCTTGATGTCGGTCTGGACAATGCCCAAGAATCCCATAAAGAGCGCAGTGATCGAACCAATGACCAAGATAAAGCTTAACGCTGCATCGGATAACTCAAATAGCGGTGACATACGTGACACCATGAAAATACCGGCAGTCACCATGGTTGCAGCGTGAATCAATGCAGAAATTGGGGTTGGGCCTTCCATAGAGTCTGGCAACCAAACATGCAATGGGAATTGAGCTGATTTACCCATCGCGCCAATGAAGAGGCAGATACAGGCTACGGTTACCAGGTTCCAGCTCGTGCCAGGCAGGGTTTGTGCAGCCAAAGCAGTGTTCTGAGCAAAGATCACGTCGTAGTTCATGGATCCAGTGCTGGCCAGAAGTAAGCCAATACCGAGAATGAAACCAAAGTCACCAACACGGTTGACCAAGAAAGCCTTCATATTGGCAAATACCGCAGATTGACGCTCATAGTAGAAGCCAATCAACAAATAAGAAACCACGCCTACTGCTTCCCAACCGAAAAAGAGTTGCAAGAGGTTGTTACTCATTACGAGCATTAACATGGCAAAGGTAAAGAGTGAAATGTAGGAGAAGAAGCGGTTGTAACCCTCCTCACCTTTCATATAACCAATGGTATAGATGTGAACCATCAAAGAGACAAAGGTCACTACACACATCATGGTGGCAGTTAATGGATCAATCAAGAAGCCAATATCCAGATTGAGCTCGCCCAACTGCATCCAGCGATAGACAGTGCCATTGAAATAGAAACCATCCATGACTTGTACGAGCACAAAACAAGACAGAACGAAAGCAATCATCACACCTAAGATAGTCACGAACTGGCAGGCGCCGTTACCAATGCGGTTACCACCTAATTTGGTACCGAACAATCCAGCAATGGCTGAGCCAAATAATGGCGCCAGCGGAATTGC